>JBDTWG010000507.1:0-2628 GCA_040006855.1 Nitrospira sp. | reverse complement strand
TGCGAATTCTTGTGGCCGTGGACGAGTCGGAGAATTCTCATCGCGCCGTGCAGTATGTCGGCTCGCTCCTCCGCCGAACACCGGATGTGGCGGTCACGCTCTTTCATGTCTTGAAGCCAATGCCTCGGGAATTGCTAGAGCATGGCGGCTCGGAGAATCCCGCCGCCGAGGCCCAGTTAGGGGCGCAGTTACGTTCGGACCAAGAATCCTGGCTGCGAAGGGAGCGAGAAACCGAATGTTCAGTCCTTCGAACGGCTTGGGAGGCCCTGATAAGTTACGGATTTGATGCGAACCACGTGAGCATGACGTTCGGCCATGAGGATGACATCGCCGCGAATATTCTCGAGGAAGCGAGACGCGGCGAGCACGATACCATTGTACTGGGGCGCCATGGGACGTCGCGCATCAAACGCATGTTCGGCGGGGGCGTGACGGACCAGTTGTTGCGCCAAGCCAAGGGTTTTGCGATCTGGGTCATCGAGTAACCCGGCGAGCGATTGTCATAGATCCCAACGAAATGTGGACGGAGGTCGGCCCCTAAAATCGAGCCCCCAGCGATACCAACGCAAAGTTGTACCACCCGAAGGCATACCGATCATTATCCACACCGCCCTCGAACACTCGATAGCCGGCGGAGACATACCAGGCATCGCTGAGGTCGTATCGAATCTTGGCGGCCGCGTCGATTGCTCGGCCTTGCGTGCTGACAAGCCCGTCGAAATCGATCAGGGCTGTCCAGCGCGGCGCGATCGCATATTCGACGCCGGCGCTCAGCAGCGGCACGAAGCCGACATTGCTGTCGGAGGCCACGCGTCCGGCTTGACGCAATTCCACCTTGGCATCCCGAATGAAAGCCGTTGCGCCGATTCGCCACCGCCATCGGTCGGACTCGTGGAGTAGATATCGGTAAGTCAGTCGGTAGCTATCGAACCTATAATCCGAATCGACGGGGCTACCCGGAGCAAATGTGCCGCCGGCAAAGCGCACGGGAGTGGCGAAACTACCGCTGCCTGAAAAACCAATCGGGGCATAGACGAACCGGAGCGAATGGCGGTGGTTCAGATTCCATGTCAGTTCGACCCGGCGGTGAGCTCCCGGACCATTGCCCTGTAGGTCCGTCAAGTCGAATCGCGTGCCGTCCGCACTATCAGGGATCTGTATTTGGTTGCGGGACTGCCAGATGGCCCCGGTCTCAAACTCCAGCACAAACCGGCGGTCCGAAGAACCTTCCCATGCCAAAGCGGAGCCGCAGTCCATGATGGAGAGCGCCATCAGGCCTACGCGCCAAAGCGACAGAAAGTGGATGCATCGAGACAATGTTCACCTCCCATGTAGTCATGCAGTTCGGCACTGTAATACCGCAAACCATCTCTGCCACTTGGGCACTCCCCTAGTTGTCACACGCTCTTCGTCAAAATCCTACGGAGTCCTTCACTGGTTTACGAGGTGGGACAGACCGTTGCGGGATTTTACAGATGGCACTCATGCCGGTGAACCACTTGTCTTCATACCGGTACACCCGAACTCCGGTCATGAGTTGACCGTTGGGACATTCATGCCATACGGTCCATCCAGGGCCATACACTCCGGCTTCGTCTTTGATGCAATTCGCCCTGGTGAATTCTTCGATCTTACCCTGCGGCAGCACTTCGTCGGTTTCCGGCACCACCCGGCCACCACGGACCTGAAGTCCCTTGATTTCCCACGACAGCGATGAATAGGCCCCCTGGGGAAGGATTTTGGTATGCCCGCCACAGGCCCGAACCTCACGCACAAACGTATCCGAGGATTTGGGCAATTGGGCTTGCTTGAAATCGACCAGGGTGGACAACGGAAACGATCTGCACTTGTCGAGTTCGAACTGCGCCAGCTTTCTGTCCGCCGATTCAAAGGCCGGATCAACCATCCGTCCCCAGAGCGTGAGTAGACAGGGATTATTGCCTTTCTCCTGAATCCCGATGCCGGTGACGGCATAGTAGTCGGCTGGGTTCGGCAATGAGACGCCATCCCCGATCTCCACCACGTTGGAACCGGTTCCGGGTGATCCCGTCGTATCAGCTCCGGTCGCCGGCAATCTGATTGAGACGTCAGTCGGGATGGGAACCGGGGCGGCCATCTGGATCAGCGTGTTCGCCAGGTCATCGATGGAGATTGTGACATTGGATCCGGCCTTTGCCCAGAACCCGTCCACCATGACGACGCTCCGCTGCTGGCCAAACATTTTCGCGACGCCCGGCTCCAGGACCTCGCTGAGTGGTAATTGAAGCTCGCTGTTTTTCGCGGATGTTTCCGTGGATGCCGCAATGGCAAAGACGAGCGCCGTGATCGTAGCTGTGAGGAGGGTGTTCATCGTACGATCCTTTCCCGTCGCGCGGGCTGAATGGTGATCCGGCGGTCGTAGGCGTGAGAGGCGCATTCTCCTGCTCCAGTTGCGTCACCTTGCCGCGCAAAGCCTCAAGATCTTTCTTCTGCTCAATCACGTACAGAGTGAGTTCTTCGATTTTTGCCAGCAACGTCGATTGCATCCGGCCGAGATCGATGCCACGCTCCGCCACGTCCGTCGCGCTGGGGAGGTCCGGAAGGCGATGGTTGTCGCGAATAAACGCTTCGACCAGCCCGAGGTCCTCG
>JBDTWG010000506.1:0-2641 GCA_040006855.1 Nitrospira sp. | reverse complement strand
GACCGAGCGAGTGAGAAATAGGAGGTGTGTCAAGCAGGGCTTGAAGAACTTGCGATCGGTCGAATCGTTCAGGAGAGAAAAACCTAACTCCGGGTCTGCGATCCAGGCATGCAAGCTCCCGTTTGACAGAACGAGTTCGGCATCCGCGGTCATCCCGCTTTCAACAGCGTCTCGGTGATGTCCGAACTCTCCGTCCAGGTCGCCTGAAAAGACGGTATGAACCGTCGCTAAGTGAACATGGCCTGTCTGGCCATGATGGGGATCAATCTCTGGATGTATGTGGAAGAGGGGAATGGCTATCAACCACAGAATCGCCCAGACGCGTACTAGGTTGGAGATTCTGAATGTCGGGTATCGCATAACTCGCATGAAAACACGTCTTCTTGCATGGACGCTATCATAGGGAGCCGAGCACATCAAGAAGTCATGTCTTCGCCGAAACGGGACGGGACCTGTTGTTCGTGCGCTCCGTCAATCGAGAAAGGTCACGCCCCCGGTTTGAGGGGTACTTTGGTCCAGCCCAGCAGCGCTGATAGGCTTCAGGCGCTTCCGCCAAGGAGGGTGGAGGGTAAAGAACAGTCTGAAATCGAACGTAATCTAAGCCCGCTGCTCGAGCCTGCCCTATCTGCGGCTTTTGGATCTTCCTGCAGGAACACACCGATCACTCCAGCGCCTCCGTTGGCCTGACGGTCTTGGCGAGATTCAGGGATCACATCATCATGCGAAAACAGGGGAGGAATCGCCTTGGGCGATTCCTCCCCCATACCCGACAGAGCTCAGCGCTCGTGCATCGTTCGCTAGCGAACTGTGCCATCCATCGCATTCGTGTGCGGCTCGCGAGGCTGATCGCGGTTGAGGGACTGATTGTCGCACCCACCACCCACGCAATCCGACTTCCTCATATTAGTACCGGAAGACAGCTCACCGGTTTCCCTGGGGCGTGTAATATGAACCGGTGTGCCATCGTTAATGGCCACTTGATTGGCGAGCAGGACAGGATAATTGCCCACCTGCACGACGCGGCCATTGGCGACAATTCGATCTCCCGGCGAGGCATGGGCTACGGTACGTTCAGTGGTATCGTGCCCCAAATCCACAATGGCAAAACGACCATCCGGTGTCTGGACCGCTGCCGTCCGATGCAACTCGGCCGTACGATTCGTGCGAATGTCACGGAATTGTTGAATCCGTCCTTCAACCTGCCTGTTATCCGCCAGCGCCGCTCCGGTCTCGCGGTGTAGGTTCACGCGGTTCACTCCCGACTTGATCTGTTGCGCCATCAGGACAGAATAGTTCCCTATTTCCTCCCACTGGCCTCCCACTTGAATTTGATCACCTTTTGTAATTGCCATATCCAATGTGCGTCGATTAGGGCCGAGATCTGTAATGATTTGCCGGCCGTCCGGTGCCTTGATGAGGGCGACCGTATTTTGGTCGCCGCTGGTTCGGTTCCGGACTTGTTTGGTGGCCGTCACCGTGCCCTTGATAAAATTGTCATTGCGCGCCGACGCATCAGCAGCCATGCGTTCGCTGCGTGCATCGGGCATACCGTAAACCGGGTCTCGCTGATCGTAAAACCAGGGATCGTCATAATACTGCTGAAAGGCCGCCGTCTGTTCATTCCGATTCTGAGAGCGGGATGCCGTCCAAGGATGGGCGGCATCCGCCACACTGGCCTGGTCGCTATAGGTCAGATCAGCCTCGCGGGAACTGGTCCGAGTCGCTCCCGGACTCTCGTAGAAATCATAGTACCAATTGCCGAGTTTGTAACGATCATCGTAGAACCCGCCTGTAAGGTCCGTATTGCGAACCCGCGATCCATCGTTGGCCGGGGTTGTGGCATTTCCCATCTCACGTGGGTGTTCAGCATAAATGGTTGTGCCCCCGAGTAATCCCACACCGAGCACGGCGGCCATGATGGCGGTCTTTTTATTTCCACGAATCGGCATAATATCTCCTCTCAAATGGTGATCGCATCTAAACGCTTCATCTCGTCGCAACTCTCTAGTAGCAAGACTCGAACCTTAGAGGGATGAGAGTTGATTGGTGAGATATTGCAACGTTATGGTGAGGAGGAATGACTCGGTCGGCGGCGGTAGGGACAGGTTGTCTTTCGGAGGGACAAGCTGTGCTGACGCGCGATGTCTTATTCGTTGACGCTGGTGCAACCGTTGGGGTGCATCAACTGACTGGTCATATAGAAGGCTTCACTAGAGGCGAACAATACGAACTATATCGCTCGGTGCCACCTCTTCGAGCTGCCTCGTTCGCTACGACGGCATATTGGAGCGAAGGGCTGCGACTTTTAAGACGGAAAAGGTCGAAGGATTGAGCTGCGCATGCCAATCCTTGGGCTTCGCCTAAGCCTGGGGAGGATGGTCGCGGATCAATTGAAGATGGAACCCATGGAATGAAGCGCGGAGCAGCAGACGCACGACGTAGGGCATGACGAGAAACGTGCAACATATCGTTGCGATTACGAACGGGAGTAGGGCGACCCACAGCGGAGGACCGGTGCGCGTGAGTTCAGGAAGGAGAAATACCAGCAAACCGTTCATCGAGAGGAGAAGCAGCGTAAAACTTCCAATCGCCCGCCAATAGAGCGCCCATCCCACCTGTACCGATTCTCGATATGTCGGGT
>JBDTWG010000505.1:0-2651 GCA_040006855.1 Nitrospira sp. | reverse complement strand
CATGACCACGCCGATGACAAAGGCGACGATCGTCATCCCGACGATCAACACGGGCAACCAGGGATATGAACGTCGGGAGGCAGCAGCGGAGGACGAGACGGACATAGTCAGGACTCCATCACAATATAATTCGGCAATAATCGCGCAGGATGATACCAGTGTTTTGATCGCGCGAGACCCGGCAGACCTGAATCATCCATGGTATTGATCCAACATGCCCCGTTGGCGCGAGCTTGGCGACAGAATTCGCGAAAGATAAACGGGGCCAGTCCTGGGATATTCCGGTCCGCCACTTCCATCAACACGCAAAACACGACGGGGTTTAACCACATCCCCATCGTATAGGCCCGAATGCGGCCGTCGACTCGAACCACAGCACCGGTGAGTCCCAGCTCTTGCGCTGAGGTCAGGGCCGTCTCATGCGCACCGGCGGCATCCTGTAACAACGCACGCTCCCAGTCATCGGCGCCAGCCGTCTGTTTCTGCGCGCTCCATTCGTGAAACAGACTCAGACAGGCTGTTCGATCGACTGGGTCGTAGGGCTCAAATACTCCACTCTGTTCCCGCAGGAATCGGTTGCAGGCCGCGCGGGGCGATTTGTAGGAGTCACCTATGAGTGCAGTGAGATCCTCTGCGTCATACAGATAGTCGGAATCCTTGGTGATGACTCTATAGCCCAGGCTGCGGACCTCGGTCAGATAGGCCTCCGACACGTTTTCCACCCGTGTCACCGATGAGCCGCCGTTACGTTCACGCATGAAACGAAAAGCGGCGCTGAGTGACTGCGCGATTGCGCCGGTCCCCAACGGCGGCAGGGCCATGAAGACACCATCTGGCGATTCCGCGAACAGGCACGTATGGTTGTGCAGGTCGACCCAGGCGTACCTCAATACATGCCGCCAGATGTAATGGTAGGCGAACGATGCCGCAGCCAGAGGCATGGCATGGTAGTCGAGACCGAGAGTGAGCGCCGCTTCAAAGCACCCGCGGTCGTGAAGGGTCAGAGGGCGCGTGGTCACCCCGGCGTTGTCCTGTCTCACCCGATCCGTCACTCGTTCGAGAGGATACAACACGATCACATCGTCCTGAAACTTCCCAATCAGCCGAGGATAACGCGCGAGGGTCGCGACCGTGGCGTCCTCCTCGATCCATTGTGCGACTTCATGTGCCGCCTCATGAATGATCGGCGAGGAGAGGTCGCGCATAAAGGGGCACTTGGTATCCCACCCGAGCACGACCTGCGCGTGCAGGGCGTCCCACATCAACGCAAACGGATACAGTCGGCAGTCCAACGGACGGGCGTCATAGATTCGACATCGTGAGGTCGCCGGGTCGAACGCAGGGCAGACGTACCCTTCATCCACCGGATTCGGCACGAGATCGATTTGTGTCCCAGCGGGATTCGGGAAATGCTCAGGTGAAAGACCCGCCGTAGTCGCAGCCTCAATTTCCTCCGCCGTGAAGAACGGCCGCAAGAAGCTGTCCCGCTCAGGAAATCGACAACAAACCTCGCAGTGCAGACAGGTCGCACTGGGAACGATTTGCAGGGGAGAGCCAGTCATGGGTCGCGAGCAACTCGTCAGGGAGACTGGAGCGAATAGGCTCGTCATCAGATGTGGCGGCATTGTAGCACTAACCCGCACCAGGTCCTACTGTCGAATCTTTTCTCTCTGTCGCCCAGCACCGCTCCCCGACGGAGGCGGCAAGTCGAGGCTCTGGTCGTCGCGCTGACTTGTACCTACGCAAGAGCCCATGGTACGATTTGCTCCACCTCGAATCCACATCCGCATGTGCGATGCAGGCGATTGCGCTATCAGCATCGAGGACATTGCATTGGCACTGGCACAACATTCACGTGAGCCGTTGAACTCAGACGAAGCCCGCCGACGTTGTCTCGCAATCCGTGATGACCTAGTTCATGCCGGAGTCTATGGCTACGCCGAGACGGGAGACACCACGGATCTGACTGGTTCCTCGATTCCGGCACCCCGGTTTCGTGTGGCCCCAACACCCCTTTGGCTGTCCCCCTCCGACGTGGCATTCTTTCAACACTTGGGACAAGATCTCCTGGCCTTCTATCGAGCCCTGAACCGCCTTTATCAGGAGAGTGCGCGCGGAGTTCAGCCTGCATGGGTGTCCGCCTACCTCGACCAGGGCAAGCCGGAGTCGCTGATCACGTATAGCCGAATGAATCGCTTCCGGAACCTCATTCCCGGCATTATTCGACCGGATGTCATTCCTACCGCCGACGGTATGGTCATCACGGAGCTTGATTCGGTTCCGGGCGGAATCGGCCTGACGGGGTGCTTGACCCGGGCCTATGACAACCAGATCGCCAGAGATAATTCAACAGCTGACACACCACCAGAGCGGTCGCCCCTGATCGCCGGTCGTGACGGCATGCTACAGGGGTTCGCCGCCATGGTGCGGGCTCAGCAGGGCGACCAAGAAGGCTGCCTCGCGATCGTCGTCTCGGACGAAGCCAAAGAATACCGGCCGGAAATGGAGTGGATGGCCCAGCGGCTGCGAGAGATCGGATGTCAGGCCTTCTGCGTCGAACCGCGAGCGATCCATTTTTCTGAAGAGGGCCTTTTTCTTCAAGAGCCAGACGGGCCACGGCGCATCGGCTTGCTGTATCGTTTCTTTGAACT
>JBDTWG010000504.1:0-2654 GCA_040006855.1 Nitrospira sp. | reverse complement strand
CGTGTTGAAGCCGCCACAAGACCTGCTCGGTCCCGTCGCCACTGAACCCCAGATTCACCGCCCGGCGATGTTCATAATAGGTGTCCCACACCCGCTGCCCATCGCCCCTCCATCCCTGCGTGATGGAATCTCCGATCATGAGGAAATCGACATTCCCCTGCCGCACTCGTGCCAAAAGAGCTTCGTGTTGCGATATCCACCAATCGGCGGCCCGAGGATCAGGAACGATGGCTGGGAATTCCCGGTCAGCGGCAGAAACGGCCGCCGCCGGCAAGAGGATCAAGCTGAGGCAGAAGGCCAGAGCGGGAGCGATGAAGGATCGAACTGAACGCATCATGGAAACCGACTGTACCAAATCAAGGGCTCGTGAACCATGCCTGTTTGACTCATTCTGACTTCACTAGGTAGGACGCAGGCAACCTGTCCGCGCTGCGGGACAACCTCACAGCTTTCACGATTCCTCCGTCTCACACAGCGATAGACGAAGCCGAGCCGAACACGTAGAATGTTCCGGCTCGCGGTTGCGCAAAGACCTGTCCTCCATTCTGGTATCAAAGGATTTCCGTGAAACTTCCCTCGTGTTTTCATGCTCCCCTCATCCGCGAGCGGGATCGGATCAGGGCTGAGATGCAGGGCATTCAAGGATTGCTGCCGTTGTTGATGAAGCAACGCAACGGCAGCAGATGGACACCCGCTGAGCGGGCGCAGCTTCGAGGCCATCTGCGCAACCTGACGTCCCTCAGTCCCTATCTCCTCGTCTTGGTAGCTCCGGGCTCCTTCGTTCTGTTTCCCCTCCTGGCCTGGTGGCTAGACCGGCGCCGACAGAAACGGAACGATCGTGGACAGACGGCCCCTGTGGCTGTGCCATCCACGACAGGCTTGGACGGGTCCTCGCCTCCTGCGAATCGTTGAGGATCGCGCCCGCAAAGGGATTGCCACACAGAACCCCAGGCCAAGAAACCATTTCCCGCTGCGTGAGGAGCTTTCGTCCGCGGCTTGCTGTAGAATCTCTGCATAACGAGTCGCCATCCTCACCGAGGCTCGCATGGCACGGGGCAACCAGTCTCAGCGGGAGCAGTCCTACCGAGAGCGCGCGCTCAAATTATTTCCGTGGATCTGTGGGCACTGCGGACGCGAATTCGACGGCAAGAAGCTGAACCAGCTCACGGTCCATCACAAGGACCACAATCATGACAACAATCCGCCCGACGGGAGCAACTGGGAGTTGCTCTGTCTGTACTGTCACGACAATGAACACCAGCGGTATCTGACGGCTGACGCGTCGGGTGAGGCGCCGCCGAGCCGGACGCAAGATCGCCCTTCGACCTTCACGCCATTCGCTCAATTCGCGAACTTGCTCAAGCGCAAGCCATAGGCGAAGAAACCAGCCCCTGAAACCATGTCTCAGCGCGGGGCGGACCGGTGCGCCGCAACAGGAACAGACGTATGGAGCATCCTAAGAACGGATACAGCCTGAACGGGGTGAGGGCACCCAGATCAATTTTCGTGGGACGACCATGAGGCTGAAAGCTGTGGGTGAACAGACGAACGGCGCCTATTCCTTGATTGAGATGCTCCATCCGCCCGATGTGGGGCCTGCGCTCCATATCCACCCACGTGGGGCAGAGGCGTTTTATGTCTTGGACGGTTCCTACCGGATTCGTTCCGAGGATTCAGGTTTACACGGCAACCTCAGGCGACTTTGTCTTTATTCCAAAAGGCCTGCCCCATAGTTATCAGTCGGGCGTAGAGGGCGGCAAAGTGTTGGTCATGCCTCCCGCCGGCCTAGAGAAATATTTCAAAGAAGTTGCCGAGGTGCTGACCACTCAGGCCATCCCGTGGGATCTGGAACAAGAAATCGCCCGCCGGCATGGCCAGGAATTTCTGGAGAAGCTACAGCACTGGGGTCAGTAGGCTTTCCGAACGGCACCAGCTATGTGCCGGTGTAGGTTCATCTTCCCTTCTCTTTTTCCGCATCCATGAGCGGTCGGCGGAATGTTCGGCTACGGCGCCTATTGAGGCAGCGGAATGGTCAGCAGAATCCCGCCCATCACGTCCTGAGGCTTGAAGTCCTTCTTCGGGCTGTTTGGATGCGCATTATGACAACCCACGCAGGACTGTGACACGGCCCTATCTGCATAGAGTGCTTGAAAGACGGGGGTTCCACCCTCGTTTGTCACAGCGGTATAGGGCTGATCAGGATTCACAAGAATCTCCGTCAGGCCGGCTCGCTCGAAATCGGTGATCGGCCTATTCTTGCTGTTGATCGCCCAATTGCTGATCAACCGATATTGAAGCCCGCTTCGTCCTGCGGACAGGAGCCGTCCCGTCTCCAACAAGAATTGGGCCGGAAGAGGGAGTCGCGAGGTCTCTCGCCAGTTTTCCGCGGCGAAGACAATGCCGCGCATCTGCATCCGCTCAACCACGTCCGTGGTGTAAAACGTTCGATCCGCCTGGATCACACCATGGATGTAGTCGGCAACCGCCCCGGCCGGTATGCACGCGGATGGGTTGGCCTCCTTGCTTGCGACGGCGAGACCCCACTGACCAAGGAGGCCCATTGAGAGCGCGCCCAGCACAAGCCCGATCCAAAAGCCCCTCCCGTTCATAATGCGGCCTCCATTTCTGTTAGCGGACACTCAATGTCTCTCTGA
>JBDTWG010000503.1:0-2657 GCA_040006855.1 Nitrospira sp. | reverse complement strand
CCGTCCGTAGCGCCGTCACTGGAGATCGGGTACACGACACCGGCTGCTCGCTGAAATTGTTTCGCCGCTCGGTCGTAGACAAATTGCAACTCTTCGAGGGCATGCACCGATTTTTTCCCGCCCTGGCATTGATGCACGGCTTCACCGTGACAGAAGTGCCTGTACGCCATTACCCCCGCACGCGTGGCACCTCGAAATACGGCGTTGGGAATCGCCTTTTCAAAGGTCTCTACGACTTGGTAGCCGTGCGATGGATGCAGCACCGTTGCCTGCGCTACCAGTATCGCCTCGCTCCGTCGACGTCACGTCCATCACAGTCGGCCTCCACACGCTCATGACACTCGACACTGTCTGGCTGATCATCGGATTCCTTGGTCAGGGCGTATTTTTCATGCGTTGGGTCGTCCAATGGATTGCCTCGGAGAAACACGCAGAAAGTCGGGTGCCTACGGCCTTCTGGTATATGAGTTTGGTCGGAGGGCTCATCACGCTGGCCTATGCGATCTATCGGCTGGATCCCGTCTTCATTGCCGGACAGAGTATCGGCAGCGTCGTCTACCTTCGCAACCTCATGCTGATTCACCGTCCGAATCCAACCGATTCCAACCCGGCCTCCCCGGCCACCAAATCCTAGATGGAGCCTCAATTGAACGGACAGCCCCCGTCTCCCCAGGCGCCAGCGCCGGCGCAGGCCGACCGCTCGGTCCAACCGCTGGCGCTGATGCTGGTGTTGGCGATGGCCGCCGTCCTGTTTTTTGTCGGACTCGGCGCCACCGGCCTGACAGATCGAGACGAGGGCCGTAACGCCGAAGCCGGCCGCGAGATGTATGAAACCGGCGATTACATCAGTCCGACGTTCAACTATGAGCCGCGCTTCGCCAAACCCGTGTTCGTCTATTGGTTGATGAGCCTCTCGTACCATGCGTTCGGGGTGAATGAGTTCGCAGCGCGGTTCCCCTCGGCCCTCTTCGGTCTCGGACTCATTCTCCTCCAATACCTTTTCCTGACGCGCTGCCGAGGCCCGGTGATAGGGCTTTTCGGAGCGACGATGTTATTGCTGAACCTCGAGATCATCGGCCTTGGACGGATGGCCTTGACCGACAGCGTGCTGATCTGTTTTACGACCCTGTCACTCTATGGGTTTTGGCTGGGTTTGTATGGCACGGGACGAGAACGCCACTACATGTGGCTCTTTTACAGCGGCATGGCCCTGGGAACACTGACGAAAGGTCCGATCGGTTTTCTGATTCCTCTACTCGCCGTGGGTCTCTACCTCTGGCTGACCCGGTCCTGGTCGCTCTATTGGCGCCAAGGATTTCCTCTTGCGGGCCTGCTGATGTTCCTGGTCCTCGCACTGCCCTGGTATCTCATGATGCTGAGCATTCACGGACAACGGTACACAACCTCCGCACAAGGCGATACGGTCGGCCGATTCTTCGGCGCCATGGAAGGTCACGGCGGCACCCTGCTCTTTTATCTCCCCGTAATTTTGATCGGGTTTTTTCCCTGGAGCGGCTTGTTGCCCTTTGCCTGGTACCAGGCTTATCGAAGCTGGCGGGACTCGAGACAGACGGGCGCGCTCCCTCCCGCTCACTCTTCAGTTCTCAGTGATCAACCGTCCCCCCATGCGCTCGAGTGGTTTGCCGCCATCTGGGTGCTGGGAGGATTGGTTTTTTTCAGCCTCTCCTCCACACGTTTGCCGCATTACATCGGACCGTTATTTCCCGCTGCGGCCATCTTGACCGCCTCATACTGGAATCGCTGTGTCACAGCCCATGCCGTACCAAGTATGCGTGCCGCTATCCACACCATGACGGCTATGGGATTTATGCTAGCCTTGGCGTTCGCCTCGCTGCCGCCCCTGTACGCACGGTTCGCCGGAAAATTGATCAATGAATTCCCTTTGGCTGGACAGGTCACATTGGGTCCTGGGCCCTACACTGTGGCCTCAATTTTTCTAATGGGGATGGGCCTCGTGGCCTACTTTGGATTCAGCGAGACGAGACGGCCGGCCGCCTTCTGGGCCGCGGGAGGATCATTAGCTCTGGTGGTGCTCGCCACCATTCAGTTGACCTTTCCATTGGTCAATCATTTTGTCATCGAACCACCGCAGCGATTGGCGGATGTGGCCGGAGTCAACCTCGGTCCCAACGATCGGCTGATCCTGTACGGTCAACCGCGGCCATCGCTGGTGTTTTATGCCAAACGAAAAGCCATCGTCGTTCCCAAGAATGAAGAGGCAAACATCACGCCGTACCTGACCCAACCGGGCCGGACCATGATTCTGCTGCCCAGCGCCTTGCGAAATCGGCTACCAGTCGAAACGATGGACTTTCCTGTCTTGCTCGAACGGTATGGGTACATCCTCCTGGCCAATCAATCGCTGATCCATGTTCCGGAACAGGCGGAGCAGCCACCGGTTCGCATTCCGGGGCACTGACAAGATGTAGCTTCGCCTCCAAGACACGGCCGGCCTGCACAGGCGCGGCGCTTTATTCATTGCGGTACACTTCACTGCAGAGGCACGAGTCCTTTCAGTGCCTGGATGGCTCCTACCGCGGCGATGGCTCCCACCACATAGAGACTGTCATGTACCCACGCAGGCCGAGTGGCCAGAGACAGCGCCATAGGGTCAGAGGTACCGCTCCATCGCGAGA
>JBDTWG010000502.1:0-2660 GCA_040006855.1 Nitrospira sp. | reverse complement strand
AGACCATTCTGCCGGAGCATGGCAGCACGGTTGGTGTGAAACCGAGGGACGCCGGCACACCCTGCGCATACCTCTTATTGATGACCACGCGATGGTTCGAGAGGGTTTGCGAGGAGTATTGGACGGATATGCGGATATACAAGTCATAGGAGAGCAGCCGATGGGGAAGAGGCGATCACCCTCGCCGAAACGCTTGTTTCTGATGTCGTCGTCATGGACACCATTTGCCCAAGGTCAGTGGGATCGAGGCGACCCGCCAGGATTAAGTCACGCAAACCGCAGACCGTCGTGATCGCTCTGTCCGTGCACCAAGCCGGCCAGGTTGAATGCGCGCGAAGGAAGGGGGCGGGTCTGCTTACGTCACGAAAGATTCTGTGGCAGTATCGCTGTACGAGGCCAGTCGAATTATAGCGGGAAACACGCGTGCCAATCGTTGCCAGCATCCCCCAGTTCATAACAATAAGACGGCTGCTGAAACGTTTTAGCACGAATGTAGCGCACGAAAATCTACCGAAATGTAGTTCAATCGTCGCTCATTGTGACGCGGCGTTTGCCACCGAAACCCTTCCGGTCTTTCCACCTCGCCAGGGAAAAATGGTGAAACTATCCCTCCTCGCTCAGGCCATTGATCTGCCCTGGTCCTTTTCCATGTTTCTCGTCATGGGGCAACAGATGCTGTGGGACAAACACCCGGCCTGCAATCACGGTTGGAACGACCGCGCTCGCAATCACAGCCGCGACCAAAAACGAATATTGCTCCTGTGTCACGATGCCATGTGCGAGACCATAGAGGGAGGAGATGGTCCCGAAGGTCAACCCTGTCGACATCATCAGCGTGTAATACCACCGCTCGTTCCGCTCCTGTCGAAACAGTCCAATAATGGGATACAGCCCGAATATTTTGGATACGACTTTCCCCGCCAGCAGGGCGAGGAACAACAGGGGAGCTGAAAGCAACGCCGGCAGCGAGACGAGGGTGCCGGCACGAATGAAGTAGAAGGGGGTCAGAAACCCCACGGTGAGCGTACGCAGTCGGCGAATCCAGTGCGAATCCTTTGCGGCACTTCCCGCCAGAACCATGCCTGCGATGTACGCCGGTAAAACGGCTTCGCTGCCCGACCACAAGGCCAACGAACCCAACCCAAGCAATATGAGCATCACCCATTTCGTCCGAATGGCGGCGGTCCGATAGGCTAAGCTGCGAGTCATCCATGCAGTGACCGTCGGCAATACTATCAGGACTAATGCACTCCCGACGACAAACACGACAGTCTTATAGGTAAATGGCGCGAAGAGCAGACCGAGGACGATCACCGTTCCCAGATCATTGATGAAACATGAACCGAGAATCCCTTTGCCATACTCGGTCTTGTTAAAACCTGTTTCAAGCATGACCGCATAGACGACAGCCATCGAGGTGGTCGAAAGGGCCACGCCACAGAGCCAACTCGCTCGGGAATCCCATCCGAGCACAAAGTGGGCGAGTGCCGCACAACCGAAGAAGGGCGCCGCGAAACCAACTAGACCGACCACGGTGACCTCCCTCAGTTTCGACCGGAGTACCTGTGGATCGAGCTCCGCACCCGCAAGAAACGTAAGGACGACCGCCCCAAAAGCGGCAAGGAATCGCACCCAATCAGCATTCGGCGTGAGGATGTCTTGCAGTCCGACTACGCTGAATGCTGCGGCGACGATGACACCCACGCAAATTTCGACTAACGCGACGGACATGCGCAGATGAAAGGCGATGAGGGTAGACAGAACGGCCAGGGCGAGCCAGAGAGCGGCGACAGTAAAAATCTGTTCCATGGAAGAGTCCTCCATCAATCCAATTGCTGGACATAAAATCCGCTGGGCAGCGGTAGTCACAGCACCATGACAACCTCGCAGCTACATGAGCGTAGCCTAGGAGTCATCAGCCTTCGGAAAGGCGGTTGATGGGGGACTCCATCCCCTACAGTCCAGAGTGTATCGAACCGAGCCTAAAAAGGATAGACTCAGAAATAGGCAGAGACATTGACGATTCTGGCGGATAGAGCCTTTGCGTTCAGAGGTCGAAAGACCGGGCTCAGGCCGGCTCAGATTTGGTTTGGCGGAGCGACATTGGCGAAGAATGTCAGAAGATGGAGTGACGGAGTTCGTATACTGGCGACTGACCCTCCCCCGATTTTACAGACACTTCAATAAGAGGGAGAACCGTGAAATCGGAGGACATCATGGCAGAGGGCACACGACGTCGGGATACCGAGACATTGAAGCAGGAGGCGGTGCGGTTGGTGCGTGAGTCGGCCCGAGAGTGCGCGAGCTGCTGCGAACCGTGTCCTCCTGGCGGCTATCAAGGGATCCACCGGGAATCCCGTGAGACCTACGGCAGCCCCAGCATCTGGGACGCCCTGATCAAGCAAGGGCATCGGGTCGGTGAGCATCGCGTGGCCCGGCTGATGCGCACAGAGGGTATCCGTGCCAAGACCGTGAAGAAGTGGCGAGCCACCACCCAGTCGAATCATCAGCTGCCCGTCGCGACAAACGGGCTCGATCGCCGGCTCATGATCGACCGCCCGGACCGGGTCTCGGCCGGGGATATCAGTTACGTGTGGCCCGCGGAGGGCTGGCTCTGTCTCGCGGTGGGGCTCGACCTCTATGCGCACGCCGTGATCGGG
>JBDTWG010000501.1:0-2682 GCA_040006855.1 Nitrospira sp. | reverse complement strand
AACCCGAACTTGCTGTGTGCTTCTCCAGAGGCTGAGAGGGTGGCGACCTCGAACCCGTTGCCATTGTCTTCCACGCAAATCCATAGTTCATTGTCCGCGTCAACCGTGATCGTGATACTGGCCTTGTCGGTCTGGGCATGCTTGACGATGTTGAACAAGAGTTCCCGCACCGATTGAAACAATAAGACTGCCTGGTCATCCTGGAGTGTAAGCGAGCCGGGACCGGTCTGGACCGCCACCTCGAGACCATGTTGTTTCATTTGATCGCCCAGCCAGACCAACGATTTCGGCAATCCAAACTGGTAGAGAATATGAGGGCTCAGTTCAGCGACCAGTGATCGGGTATAAGTGAGGGCCTGATCGAGCATGTGATCTATGCGGGTCAGGGAGATCCCCAGGTCCTTGTCCTTAGTCTGTAAGATAACTTGCGAGAGGCTGATGCGGCTGGCCACGACTAACTGGGCAAGATAATCATGCAGTTCAGTAGCCAGTCTCCGGCGTTCGCGTTGTTCAGTCAAGGTCAGCTCCGACGCCAGAGCCCGCAATCGATCTTGCGAGCAGCGCAGTTCGAGGGTCCGTTCGATCACAAGCTGCTCAGAGTCGGCGGCGAGTTGCTGCAATTGGCGTTCCGCCTGCTTGCGTTGCGAAATATCCCGGGCAATTTTGGACGCGCCGATAATACGGCCCGCTCGATCTTTGAGCGGAGACACCGTAAGGGAAACCTCGACCAATCTTCCGTCTTTACGTTGTCTTACTGTCTCGTAGTGGTCAATGCGGTCACCGGCATGAAGACGCGCTAAAATCTGAGTCTCCTCATGGCAGCGATCCGGGGGAATGAGCCGATGAATTTGCTGGCCGATCATTTCTTGGGCCGTGTAGCCGAAGAGGGACTCGGCGCCTCGGTTCCAACTGAGAACGACACCGTGCAAGTTCTTAGAGACAATCGCGTCGTCTGAAAATTCTACGATCGCCGCCGCCTGGGCGAGGGCGAACTCAGGATTGTCGGAAAGGAAAGAGGTCGGTTGATTGTTCATAAACTCATCTGTCCTGTCTCTAGGATAGAGCCACACCTCAGTGTGGGCATTGGGTTCGGGCAAAGATGCGCCTGAGCCTTAGTCTAAACAATGTCCGAATCCGCACAACTAGGAAAACCGCTAGCGATGTTTGGCGCTGATTCCAGGGAAATGCCTAGTCCTCGGCGCTTCTCGAACCTGCTAATTTTTTCCTATAATAGGGCATTGGGCCTATAGAATAAGGAGCTTTTGATGAATCTTAGTGGAACGGCAAATGACGCCTCTCAACGAAGTCAAGGGACTGAGACGTATCCGCTACTCCCACGTAGTTTGAGCGAGGAATCGATCGGTCGGCAGGGGGCCCCGATCATTGATGTATCGGAATGTGATGGAACGTTCAATATCTACGCTGACTTCACTCTGCTAGCTGGTTCAGTCGAGGCATCCGACCCCACGGTTGAATTTGCTCGACAGGGAGTGGTGATCACGCATGGAACGATGCAACGGTACATTCCGATTCCCACCGACGGAGAAATTGAACGCGCCACGGTGAAGAATGCCGGCGGTATCCTGCGCATCTCTGTTCCAACAGCCGACTTGGGCCACCGCTGGCGATCCATCACGATGTGGTGATACCTCCTACCTGTCGATCTATGCTCTCACAATATTGTGAAGGCAGGAACTTTATCAGGCGGCTCAGCTCGCGCTTTTTCCTCCCATGGACTGACCGAAGCAAGGTAAGCAATGCTCGCGCAGGCTCGCCTCAAATAGGTCCCGGTTGATGGCCTGAGCGGCAATGGCGCCTTGACCAGCCGCAATAATCATTTGGCAGTTTGCAGGCGTGAGGCAGCCGGCGGCATATAAGCCGGGCACCGTTGTTTTGAGGTCCGAATCAACGAGGATTTGCCCGGTGGAATCGAGGGCGGCTCCGGCCCCTTCGGCCAACTCGCTGTGATACACATCGCCCCGGCTGGTGAAGATGGCATCGACCACCAGCTCATCGCCCTGTTCGAACGTCAATGCGCGCAGTTGTCCATCCGTGTGATCCACCTCACAAATACGCTCCTCCCGAATTCTGATTCGATATTCCCCCAACCAAGCGGCGTGAGCGGAATCCCAACGCGGGCTGTTTCCATTCGTCGCGATCACGACGCTGGGAGAATAGAGCAGCATCGCCAGGGCGTAGTCCGCAGCTTCGTTGCTATGGCCGATGATGACAATGCGCTGCCCTTGCACGCGGAAAGCGTCGCAGTCCTTGCAGAAAAAAAGACTTTTCCCCAGACACTCTTTGACGCCCGGGATATCCGGAGGTAAATGCGTCAGGCCGGTCGCGATCAATACCCGCAGGGCAGAGTACTGTCCGGTCTGTCCCGTAACCCGAAATATTCCATCTCGGTCTGTATGGAGAGAATGAATGTCATCTTCGACCATCGTGACCTGAAAGCGTTTCACTTGCGCCTGTCCGCGGCGTAACAACTCGTTTCCATCGATACCATCCGGAAAGCCCAGGTAGTTCTGCACGTCTGTTTCCCACTTTGCCATGGAGCGATTGGAATGGACGAGGAGAGTCTTCCGACGGCTTCGTCCCAGGTAGACGGCGGCAGACAAACCGGCCAGTCCACCCCCGATGATCAGGACCTCTTGCTGCTCTATTGTCGACATGCCATCG
>JBDTWG010000500.1:0-2687 GCA_040006855.1 Nitrospira sp. | reverse complement strand
GATGCCAGGCCGCTGCTTGTTGGCCTTCACCACCATCGCCATGGCGTTCCAGCGAATGAAGCTCCGGATCCGCCGTTCGATCTCGAGATTGCCTGGGTAGGGCGGTTCCTGATTGGCGGGGATCGTGTTGACGTAGGGCGTATTGAACGGAGCGGACACCGGCGCGCCGCGCGCACCGAGCCGATCGCGGAGCCGCTCAAAAAGGTAGGTCGCCCGGTCGGTCCCCTTGGCGTCGAGCACGTACTCGAGGCTATCCAGCCATTCCTGGGTTTCCTGCGGATCGTCGTCGGCCTGTGATCGAGGAACGGAATCGTTGTCGCTCATGTCGCGCCCCCGGTGGATGGTTCACATCTTAACGAGTGGGCCGACGGAGAGCAAAAGAAACATTTGCGAGGTGGTCCGGCTTCTGTCCAGGAAACCCCCTCGAGATAGGCTCCACGAAATACCATTCCCCTCATCAGAGCGCTGGGTCGAATTATTGCCTGTGCCCGCTCGGGCGGGAACATCGTGAGCGCCATCCTGCCCGATACCGGCCGAGCTATGCCGGCCGCCGAACTGGGCGCGGTTTCGTGCCCCCCGAAACCACCCATCCCAGTGAGGCGCAGACATGCCGAGGAGTATGGCGCGGTCTCTGGTTTCTAGGGTTGAGGTGTGCCTGGTTCACACGTGCGGGTTGACTGTATGTCAGATATGACATACAGTCATTCACCGAACGCATCGTAGTGTGATTGATGGGCAGGATGGACAAACCACTTATCTGGCTTCGGAGTGAAGTCAAGACGCCGCCTTTTCCCCAAGCCGCGCGACTTGAAGCGGGGTATCTGTTGAGGTTATTGCAAGCGGGAGAATCCCTTGGACTGCCGCACTCCCGGCCCATGCCTGTCATTGGAACAGGATGCCATGAGTTGCGGATCACCGACGAGGCTGGCACGTTTCGTATCATATACAGAGCAGATGCTGATCCCGTTGTCATTCTCGATGTGTTTAAGAAGAATACTCAACAGACGCCACAATCGGTCATTGAGATCTGCCGACGTCGGCTGAGAGATTATGACCGAGTGATGGGATCGTAGGAGGAACATCACGATGAAGAACGCAAAACGAGCAAAGCTGGAAGCGGCCGGATGGGCCGTCGGGTCGGTGAAGGAGTTTTTGGGCCTGTCAGGCGCGGATGCGGCGCTCATCGACATGAAGCTGGCCCTCAGCCGGAGCCTGCGGGACCGACGGAATAAACAGGGCTTGTCACAAGTCCAGCTCGCTGAACGCCTCCGATCCAGCCAATCGCGAGTGGCTAAAATGGAAGCGGGCGATCCGTCCGTGTCCATGGATCTTCTGGTCAGTTCGCTCCTGCTTCTCGGGGCGAGCTCCAGCGATCTGGCCGACACCATCCGGGGCGAAGGCCGCAGCAAGAAGGGGCGAGCAGCGTAGTCCTTTGCTTCGACGGGTCGTCCCATTGGAGTAAGGCCATGCGTAAGGTATCGAGCGTCACGGTGCTGGAGGATTATCGGCTGGAAGTTGTCTTTGCCGACGGAGTTCGAGGGATCGTCAGCCTGAAGGAGGTGGATATGCCCGCCGATGCCAGGCCGCTGCTTGTTGGCCTTCACCACCATCGCCATGGCGTTCCAGCGAGTCGCGCAGGCACCGTCGCGCACTTTGACGCTGCGCCAGAAACCTGTATGCTGCGCCTCGCTGACCGCGGTCGATCCATCACGCGCCAATGGGAGGAGTGGACATGACTGACGAGGAACGGGTTCGCATCTTCGATAGCCAAGGCCAGGCGTACAAAGAGGCCTTTCAACTGTTCCTCGACCATACCGATCAAAAGCGAAACGCGCGGCGCTGGTTGCAGCGCGTAGTGGAGGCCTTGCCGGCTCGACGGGTCTTCATCGACGCCGGGGCAGGTAACGGCGAATTGGCCAAGACCTTCGCGAGCTCGTTCGAGAAGACTATCGCAATCGAACCGAACGCCTATCTGCTGAGTCAACTCAGTCACGCGCTCCCCACGGTCGAAGCCATCGGCCAGCCCATCATGGCCGCGCGGCCGACCGCGCTGGGTGATCTGGTCCTCTGTTCCCACACCCTCTATTACATCCCGGCGGAGGACTGGCTCGCGCACATCGAGCGGCTCGTGTCTTGGATGGCTCCGGGCGGCACAACGATCCTCATCCTCCAGTATCGCGAGAGCGGCTGCATGAACATGCTGCACCATTTTTTCGGGACCCGGTTCGCCTTGCGGCAGACGGCCGAGGCCTTTCGCGCCAAGCATGGCGACCGATACGAGGTCGTCGCCACGATGGATCCCGCGCACGTCGAGACCCCCGATCTCGCCAAGACCTTTGCCGTGGCCGAGTTCATGCTGAACCTCTTGGAGCTCACGACCCCGCCAACCAGGAGCGAGGTCGAACAGTATCTCCGGACTCACTTCGCCACCGCCGACGGACATTTCAAAATCCCCGTGCACCAGGATTTCGTGGAGATCAGGCATGGGGCGGGCAGAGCCGGCTAAGTGATTCACCCACAGTTAGCCAGAGCTGTAAACTCGGATCTCGGCATGACCCCGGATGTCACGGTCGGGGAGTATGCTCGTATCTTCGACAGCCGCAACTTCGACCCCAGTTGGTTCGGCATATCGTCACGCTGGTCCGGCAGCGCATTCCTCATGCTGACTGGACTTTGGGCCATGGGCT
>JBDTWG010000499.1:0-2701 GCA_040006855.1 Nitrospira sp. | reverse complement strand
CGATTGTTGCGCGAGGACATTGCTCGATCTTTTGTGAATACTCGGGGTTTGATCCCCGTCAGGGTCACGTCCGAAAACGGCCAGAATTTCTCCGTCGAATATGGCAGAGTAGGACGTATGCAATCGCTCGACCCCGATGTCTGCTACCGCGCCCTGCAAACGCGCGATCCGCGCTTCGATGGACGCCTCTTCGTCGGCGTCGTCTCCACCGGAATCTATTGCCGGCCGATCTGTCCTGCCAGGACGCCCAAACGGGAGAACTGCCGATTTTTCTCCAGCAGCGCGGCCGCCCAGGCGTCTGGACTCCGCGCTTGCCTCCGCTGCCGGCCCGAGATCTCTCCCGAACTGGCCTGCTGGCGCGGCACGTCGAATACCGTCTCCCGCACCCTCACGCTAATCGCGGACGGTTTTCTCGATCATGAAGGCGGAACGGTCGAGGCACTGGCGACGCATGTCGGCATGGGCGCACGCCAGTTACGCCGGCTCTTCGGCCAACACCTCGGTGTGTCGCCGGTCGGGGTCGCACAGACCAGGCGCCTGCTGTTCGCGAAACAGTTGCTCCATGATACGGGGCTATCAATGGTCGAAGTGGCCATGGCCGGTGGATTCGGCAGTGTGCGCCGCTTCAATGATGTCTTCCGCACCCTCTACCACAGACCGCCAAGGGAATTGCGTCGCGACACCATGTGCACCAGGACGCATGTCACTGCCGATGCTCCTGTCAGACTGCAGATTCCCTATCGACCTCCGTATGACTGGGAGGCCATGCTGGACTATCTGCGAGTACGCGCCATCGAGGGGCTGGAAGTGGTCGAAGATGGCCTCTATCGACGTAGCGTCACGCACGAGGGACTGCATGGCACCGTCGCGGTCGCGCACATGCCCGGCCAACATACTCTGCTGGCCACCATTCAGTTTCCATCCGTCCGCGCGCTTCAAGCGATTGTCACCCGCGTCCGGCATCAGTTCGATGTTGACGCTGACGTCGATACAATTACCGCCCATCTAGCCACGGACCAAACGCTCGCTCCGTTGATCGCATCCCGGCCAGGACTGCGCAGCCCAGGCTGTTGGGATGGGTTTGAGCTTGCCGTCCGAGCCGTGTTGGGACAGCAGGTCACGGTCGAGGCCGCACGCCGGTTAGGCAGCAAGCTGGTCGATCTGTGCGGAGATCCGTTGCTCAACGCACACGATGCACGCCTAAATCGAACCTTTCCCTCTGCCGGCTGCCTTGCCACCGCCGACCTGAGCCGAGTCGGCATGCCTGCGGCACGCCGGGCCACAGTACAAGCGCTGGCCCAAGCAGCAGCGGCCAATCCAGGATTGTTCATGCCACAGGGGTCGGTCGAGGAGAGTATCGCGCAACTCCGTGCCATCCGCGGCATCGGTGAATGGACCGCTCAATATATCGCCCTTCGCGCCCTGCGTGAGCCAGATGCATTCCCCGCCACGGATCTCGGCATCTTGCGAGGCGCCGCACAACTCGGAGGAATAGCACCCACCGCTCTCGAACTGCTCCAGCGCGCAGAGGCCTGGCGACCTTGGCGTGGCTATGCCGCCCAGCATTTATGGACCGTCGGCAACCGCAGCATTCACACCGGCATGGAGGTTTGTCATGGCTCGTACACTTCGGCTCCTGGCAGAGACGCTCTCGACACCAATCGGAAAACTGGTCGTGATCTCCGACGAAAACGGACAATTACGAGCGACTGATTGGATCGACTACGACGATCGCATGCGTCGCCTGCTGGCACGCCACTATGGGAAAGACAACATCACACTGATATCGTCCCCTCGCTCATTCGGTCCGGCCTCGGCCATCGCGGCATACTTCGAGGGTGATCTCAACGCGATCGATTCCCTCCCAACCGCGACGGAAGGCACCCCGTTCCAGAAACGCGTCTGGCAGGCATTGCGCGAGATCCCAGCGGGGCAGACCGTGAGTTATGGCGTACTGGCGAAGCGCATCGGCAAACCGGCGGCTGTGCGCGCCGTCGGCTTGGCGAACGGCGCGAATCCAATCGGCATCGTCGTGCCCTGTCACCGCGTCATCGGGGCCGACGGTTCACTGACCGGCTACGGCGGAGGCCTGGACCGCAAGCGCTGGTTGCTGCAGCACGAGATGAGGCAGTGAATGGTTTCTGGCTTCACGCTGCTTCCCACAAGACAGGCCGGCAGAATGATACGATGCGTCTTTCTTTCTGACTAGGAGGTCACAGTTATGAAGGTTCCATTCACCCTCGGCGCAGTGTGGCATTTTGGCCTCGCTGTTCGCGATCCGCGCGCAAGCGCCAAATGGTTCATGAAGATCCTCGGACTCAGCAAGCAATTCGAATACGAAGGCGGAGTTGGGATCGGCAACGACAATGTCCTGATCGTATTGTCCAAGGGCAAACCCTCACCAAAAACCATCGGCCACATCTCGTTTCATTTGCCCAACATCGCCGCCCTCAAAAAGGCCTTGGCCCATCTCAAGAAGCATAAGGTCAAGATGGAAGATCCGGGTGCCGAGATCGGACCGGTGGCTCCCGGCTCCAAAAGCATGGGGATGTGGTTTTCCGATCCCGACGGCTACCGCTGGGAACTGGCCGTTCGAAGCAAGAAATGATTCGCGGGCTCTGCCGAACGAGGACCTCCTGAGGATCTCCTTTGCGTCACGTCTCCTGCCCTGTGTATAAAGGAGACGATGCAGGGAAATTTT
>JBDTWG010000498.1:0-2732 GCA_040006855.1 Nitrospira sp. | reverse complement strand
ATTGCAGATCGGCGGTGTGCTGGCATCGTGGGCGGTTCCGAACGGCCCGTCGCTCGATCCGGGGATCAAGCGGTTGGCGATTCAGGTTGAAGACCATGCTCTGGCATATGCCGATTTTGAGGGCGTCATTGAAGAAGGGGGATACGGGGCAGGGCCGGTCCTGGTGTGGGATCGCGGATGGTTCGACCCCCTGCCGAGACACGGAGAGGTGGGCTCGGCCGCAGACATGCTTCGCGAGGGTGTGCTCGATGTCCGCCTTCATGGCAGGCGATTGAGCGGGCGCTTTTCGCTCGTGCGTCTAAAAGGGCGGCCGGGACAGTGGTTGCTGATCAAGCAACATGATGACGCAGCCAGACCCGGCTCCGACATCACCGTCGAGCACCAACGCTCGGTGTTGACGGGCCGTTCCATAGAAGAATTGGCCGAAGAAGCGGCAGCTGGTGCGCTGGCCACCTATCGCTGTGGTGCTTGAACTGAACGCGATCTGGTCAGCGAAGAAAGGATTGACGCCTGTTCGTTCAAGGTCTTGATACCGTGCCGGCCTCAGGGCCTGGTCCCAACCCCGGTCAGTCGCTGGCCTGGAACGTCCTGGCGACGTCGAAGGACGGGGAACAGCGTCAACTTGCCCGCATGCTCAAGCGGTTCGGTGATTTTCATTGGGCCCGTTTTCTCGGGGTGCTGGTCGGTCGGGTGGAAGACCACGAGGCATTCTTGACGCAACTCGCGAGGTGCGAAGAAACAAAACCGGCGTTCCTTCACCCGCTGGCCAGACTGGTGCCGATCGAACGGATGTTCAGTTTCACAATGGAGAATCTTGCGGCGCAGCTCGGAGAAGCAGTGAAGACCTTCAGTGATCGCATGGGCAGCGGGTCGTTTTGTGTCCGGGTCGAACGGCGCGGCCATGTGGGTGAGTTGCACAGCCAGCTGATGGAAAAGGAGTTGGCCAAGCTCGTGCTCGAGGCTCTCGCCATGAAAGGGTTGGCCGCGACGATCGCCTTTAGGAACCCGGATGCCATCATCGCCGTTGAAATCGTGGGCGACGAGTGCGGTGTCGGCCTTCTACCGAGGGCCCTCCGCGATCGATTCCCGTTCATCAAGGTGCAATGATCAGCGTCGTGAGAAGAAGGAGGAAGCCATGTCCGTGCCCAAGCATCTGGAAGCTGCTGCGGCGAGACTCAAGGATGCATCGATGCGCATTGAGGTGGCCCGCGAGGGGCCGGTAACCTGCGAGAATCAACAGCGCTGGCTCGACGCATTGACGGATTACTGCATGACCCTCGGCGACATCCAGTCCTGTAACAACGAATCGATCCACGAAAAAGTGCATGAATCGGCAGGGCGAATCGGATTGCGAAAATTTCCGTAATCCGAGGTGCGTCGGCTTCCTTCGATGGTCAGCCGAGGTTCTTGAAGCGCAGGGATTCAGGTTTTGGTTTTTTCCTCTTTCAGCCGTCGGTCTCTGAGACGACCCAGCAGACCTTGAAACGAGGAATCCGCAATGATCTTCGTGAATTGACTACGGTAGTTCATGACCAGACTGACTCCATCGACGATGACATCATAGGCGTACCAGGTGCCGGCCTTGTTCGTGAGACGATAATCCATCGGGAAATCCAGTTTGTCGGACACCAGCCTGGTTCGGACCTCGGCATACCCTTCGACCGTACGCTCGGAGAGATAGACCACCCGCTCGCCCGCATATCCTTCGATCCTCGCCGCATACTGGTCTGAGAGAAACGCTTTGAAGAGTTGAACGAATTCCTGTCGTTCTGACTGGTTGAGCGGTTTCCAATGTGCGGCAAGTGTCCGTTTTGACATCTCTTCGTAGTCGAACCGCTCTCCGATGACCTGCTCGATGAGTTGTCGCCGGTGCGTCAATTGACCGGGCGCTTTCAGCTGCTGATCGTCGAGGATGTGGAAGACCGTGTCGAGCGTCGCACGGACGACAGCGGTCGGCGCTTCCTGGTTTGTCGCAGCGGTAACAATGCCGGCGAGCAGCAGTCCGATTGCCAGGCCTGCGGCGACCGCTTGAGCGAGGCGGGCTAGGCGCATGATGCCAATTTTAACGTGTAGCAATGGCCACCTCCCAATATCATCTGCTGCTCATGTTGCGGGTTGGGGATGATTGCCCAGCGCGGCGACATGATCATGAAGCGCGGCTGCGACCCGTCGATAACGATCGGCCCCCTCACTCGGCCCGGCAAGTGTGTCCGGGTTGAGGGGGTGGCCAAATTCGATCCTGATAGGCCGTCGGCGTGGCCACCATGTGCCAGGCGGAAGGGCTTCAAAGCTTCCCTCGATCCGGACGGGAATGACTGGTACCGGATAGGCTGTCAGCAACAAGCCGATCCCCCAATGAAATGGTTGAAGTGTTCCGTCGCGAGACAGTCCGCCCTCAGGAAACCAGATCAGCTTGTGACCGCGTGCGAGCGTAGTCGCGCCGAGTGCAAGATTCGCGAGCGGGCGGCGGTCTTGTTGGTCGATTGGCAAGACCTGAGTCGCGCGGCTGACGAGGCGCATGACGGGAGTGTGAAACATAATTCCGGTCCAGCCTCCCCAGTACGTTTCGTTCAGGGATCTCGTGGACAGGGCCGCAAACAGGGCGGGTGGATCGAGCAGGCTGGCGTGATTGGGTATCAACACGCAGGGGCCCTCTGCTGGTATCCGCTCGACCCCATGGACTTGCAGATCGAAGACCGCTCGCATGAGCAGCCGGTCGAGGATAAACAGCG
>JBDTWG010000497.1:0-2741 GCA_040006855.1 Nitrospira sp. | reverse complement strand
GCCGAGATCGAACGTGCCGAACCCCAACGAATGCACATAGTCCTTGTTCTGCTCCAGGAATTCCACCGACGACCAGGCTTCCTCCCGCGTCTCGCCGGGAAAACCGAAGAAACCCATGCAGTGGTTCCAAATGCCGGCCTCGGCGGTGTACTTCAGATGTTTCGTCATGATCTCCGTCGTCGTCGCCTTATCCATCAGCTTCAGCACGCGCTCGTTCCCGGACTCATA
Organism: Nitrospira sp.; assembly: GCA_040006855.1. Taxonomy (GTDB): domain Bacteria; phylum Nitrospirota; class Nitrospiria; order Nitrospirales; family Nitrospiraceae; genus Nitrospira_A. The sequence goes on along the minus strand of JBDTWG010000497.1, from coordinate 2,513 downwards.
GCCGAAATGGAGATACTTGCAGCCCGAGGCCTTCGCATCCTGCCAGACCTGATCTTCCAGCAGACTCTTCTCGAACCGCATGTGCGTCGTCCAGGCGATGCCCATGTTGCTGTCGATCAGCCCGCGCGTCAGCTTGCGAAACAGGGCCGGCGGGTACGACTCATCGGTGAAGTGAAAATGCCTTGAGCCGTACTTGTCGCGCAGATAGGTCACCTCGGCCAGAATGTCTTGGATCTTCTTCGTCCGGTAGCCCGCCGTGTAGCCCTCACCATGATCGCAGAACTCGCAGCGACCCCAGTAACAACCGCGGGTCGCCAGATAGGGCAGAATCTTGGTCGGCACGAAATACTTGTCGAGCGGCAGGCCGTCGAAGTCCGGCGGCGGCAGCGCGGCCATGTCTTCGGCAAAACTCGTCGCCGAGACGTGCACGCCGGTGTCGTCCTTGTAGATGGTATTCGGCACATCGGCCAGGCTCCGCTTCGCCCCCACCGCCGACACCAGCTGCACGAACGCCGTCTCCCCTTCATAGACCACGGCACTGTCGAAGTATTTAAACAACGGCGACTGCGGGAGCACATCACGCAAGCGCGTCACCGTGTTCCCGCCGATGGTCACATGGATGTTGGGAAAGTGCTGCTTGATGAGGGCGCAGAAGGTCATGGAGGAAAACATCTGCTGCTGCAAGACGATCGAGATGCCGATCACATCCGGCTTTTCCGCCTCGATCACCGGCTTGACCAGATGGTCGAACACGTCGCGGTAGATGTTCACCTGGGTGTCGTTCACCGCGTCCATCACTTCATGCGACACGAAGACTTTGTAGGAGAGGTCCGTCTCCATCGGCGGCATGCAGATCCGCGCCGGGGCATAGACCATCGAGATCACCGACGTGACTTCACGGAATACATGAATGGCCCACTCCAACCGGTCGATTTCGTAGAAGACTTCCCCGCGAATAATCGCCTTGGCCTTCTCAGCCTTCTTGATCAGGTCGTCGATCCGTTGGCGCGTCAGGTCGCAGAGGGTGAGCTGGAGATCCTGCTCCCATTCTTCGAGCTCGCGTTTCTTGGCCAGCTTGCGCAACCGGTCGAGCTGCTGCGGCACCCGGCGCAGGACTTTTTTCAGGAAGTCCTCGCTGAAGTACCAATCCCACATTTCGAGATTAATGTCTTTTTGAATGACCGTATGGCCAGCTTGGCGGAGGACGGCGGTGAGAGAAGGCAGACTGAGATAGGGTTCGGAGGGGAACCAATCGGGCGGGAAGATCAACATGACCTTCATCTTCCGGCCGCTGGTGGCTTCGGAGGACTCGCGCTGGACCATCAGCAGTTCGCGTGACGCCCGCTCGCCCTTGGAATACTCCACTTTCATAATAATCTGGTCCTTCTTCTTCCCGGCCGAGAAGCGACAGAAATAATCAGAAAGCCAACGGGTTACGGAGGCATTGTAATAGTCGGAAAGAATGAGATGCAAGAGCGGGGAGGGGGCGATTTGATTAGATGCAGCAATTCAACGGACTACGGAAGATTGGGTGAAGTTTCGTGGCTCATATGCCGCAGCGCGAGGATTTCGACCACTTCGGGACGAGAGGTCACGCGATAATAGAGATGGTCATGAACACGCGGCAAGTGAAGACGGCGCACACCAGCCAGCTTGACGTTTAGAGCCCGAGCACCCCGCAGGATGCTCAAAAAACCGGTCCAGCAAGGCCGCAGCCGACGGAAGCACCGGAGGCATAGCTCGGACTATGTTGAGAATGTTTTGCGAGATGAGAATGACGTTCGCGGGATTCTTAAGCATCCTGCTGGAGGCCTGTTCGCCTTTCAATTACTTAATGGGCATGAAGGCGGCTCCTCCTATATCGGTCCGGCAATCCGAAAGGGTCGGAATGACGTACATGCGCCGCAGTCTCTCAACGCTCATTTCACGGTACGAGTACGGAAAGACCGGCGGTCCTTGCGCGCGGCGTTGACGGCGGCGCGCCCAAGTTGTGATGGAGAAGCCTTGAATGCATCCGCCATGCCCTGCTTAGCCTTCGCCGTCTGCATCCGAGTGAGCAGCGCATCAAACTCGGTGCTGAGATCATCGAGCTGGGGTGCGCGATCTTTCACCAGTGAGACAAACTCCTCATAGGACAGGAGCACGGCCTTCGGCACATCGTGGCGGGTAATCGCAACTGCGCCCCCGTGCGTCGCCCTCTCAAGGATGGTCCCAAATTCATGTTTCACTTTTGTGGCTGACACGACCGCCATATCCACGAGTTCGCCCTGACTGTTCCTGTAGGTCAGCTTGGACATAGCCCCTCCTCTCGGTCGAGAGAGTATACCCAGAATAGGCACATTGTCCATAATAGTCATTATGACTGACTGTAATGATCAGCACGCATGACCGCCGCACTCGCCCATTTATATATTCGATTCTCATACGAGCTGAGAGCGGTTCATGGGTGACTCCGTGAAACCGTGTACCCACAAGCAGTTAGCTGAGAATGCCTGCGTTCTATGAGGGGAGGG
>JBDTWG010000496.1:0-2746 GCA_040006855.1 Nitrospira sp. | reverse complement strand
TGACGATCGGCCCAGGCGCGTCGCTGACCTATACCGAAGGTCACTACCATGGTCCCCATGGGGGCATGCAGGTGCTGCCTCATGCCACCATCACGATCGGCCGTGGGGCCCGCTATTTTTCAGACTTCTCGTTGCTGTCCGGCTCAGTGGGTATGCTCGACATCGATTATCTCGTCGAGGTGGAGGAGGAAGGCCTGGCAGAACTCAGCGCGAAAATCTTTGGGCACAAGACTGATAGGATCACGCTGAAGGAAGCGGTGATGCTTCGAGGCGAACGATCACGCAGTCTCATCAAAACTCGCGTGGTGCTGGAGGGCGAGGCGCGCGCAGAGATCACCGGCATCACCGAAGCCCATGCGAAAGGGGCGCGAGGTCATGTGGATTGCATGGAAATCGTGCAAGGCCGGGCCCAGGCCAGCGCGATCCCGATTGTGAAAGTCTTTCACCCGGAAGCGAAAGTCACCCACGAAGCCGCCATCGGGAGCGTGGATAAGAAAGAATTGGAAACGTTGATGGCGCGAGGACTGAGTCCTGAGCAGGCGGTGGAACTGATCGTGAGCGGGATTCTGCGGTAGGACAGCACTCGCCAGAAAGGAGGGGACCCTCCCGACAGGACCCTGTGACTACTCGGTCCCGGCGGCCAGCTGTTGCTCCTCGACAACCGCCCCGCATTCCAGACAACGAAAGCGTGGAGGTTCTTTTTCATCTTCAGACCGGATGCGATCGATGAGCCGCATGTGCCGACAGGTGAGTGTGCGTGCCATGGTCGGATCGAGTTGAGGACTATGCATAGAGACCTCCCCGAATCGCGGTGGATAACGAAGGGCTATTCCCGACCAAGTCCGGACCCAACCCTAGCAGATCCATACAAACTTAACACTACGAAATTTCAAGGATCCTCGACACCCCACAGCTCGTGCTGGGCTTAGCAGCCATCCTTACCTTAATAAAAACCCTTTGGGCATAGTCAGCAGCTGGACGTGAGCGAAGCAGGAACAAGTCCAGGCCGCCGGTCCAGCATTGTAGGTGGAGACGGTTTTGCGGTTTCGGAAAGCGGGGAAAATACGACCCCATCCTTGCTCGCGAGGCGGAGGAACGACCCCAGCTTTTTCAAAAAGAGCTGCTCGTCGGCTTGCGTGCGTACGAAGGGCCCACATCCTCCCATGAGCGCCGACGAATGGAACACGAGATTCAGGACCTCATAGCCCTGATTCCTCATCTGCCGCACGAGTTGCATCATCCTGACCGGGGTTTCCATTTCTGGAGAAAGCCACACCTTTCGCAACACATGCAATCTCGAGAGAAGACCGGCGAGCTTGAGCCCGCGAAGCGAACCGCTTCTGAGCCTTTGCGCCAACTTCGCGCAGGCCTGAAACTCGCCGTGGAGGTAGCCGATACTGACGGGAATCTCCGCAAGAGCGCCGCTCGGATTCCGGCTAGTGGAAGAAGCCTGCGTGAACGTATAGGGTTGGGGAGAGATGTACGAAAAGTCCGGGCCAGACTCTTGGGCCCACGAAGTATACGGCGTGATAGACGTGTCGATACGATACCCGAGCCGGACGATGTTCCTGGCAACTTCCGCATCGAATCCCCAGCGCCCGCTTCGAAACGCGATGGGAGTCATCTCGAAATTGGCCTCAATCGCTTCGTGCAACCGTTGCAACTTCTCAAACTGCAGGGTCGGCGGCAAGTTGCAAAGCATGCTGTTGTGCTTGTTCAGGCATTCCCCATAGGGTGGCGTATTCCAGGGATGACAATGCGTCCCGATCTCGCAACCCCCACCATCCATGATGCCCCGTAAGGTGGCGACTGCGTGAGGGTCCGCGACTACGGGATAGGTGAGAAGATAGGTCGGGATGATGCCAAACTCATTGAGCAACTTCTGCAGGGTCGGAAGGCGGGCCACGTTGTGAACCGTCGCGTAACGAGGCGGTGTGATTCCCCATTGATCCTCTTCGACATCGACCGTGACAACCAGCTTCACAACCCACTCCTCCTCGCGGCTATTTCGTTCCGACCTACCCTCGGGCTACCTCACCAGAATCTTGACTGCCTGCTTGGCGCTCTCCAGCAGCTTGAGAACCACAGCCCGAGCGCATCGGTTGTAGTATCGCAACGTCACCGACCTTCGGAGATCGTTGGACCATTCAAGTTTGTACGGTTGTGCGCCCTGCAGCAGATCGAGCGTTCGTTCACCGTCACGGATTGACTGCTCAATGCGGTGATACAGCAAGAGCAGACCGGGACTGGCCTTCGGAACGGCTGTCTGATCGAATCCGGGCAGATAAAAGTAATAGACACCCTCATAGACAAACCCGTAGATTGCCGCGATCGGTCGCCCATCCAGCTCCAATAGATCGAGACTGACCCTGCCTCGCTCGCTGAGGACCTGAACCATTTCCCTATGAAACCGCCTGGAACGTTCAGTCGCAAACACGCCTCCGCTCGATCCAGTGCTCCATCGCTGTTGGTGGAGAGTGACCAACGACTCGAAGGCGGCATCAATGTCGGCAGGACTCGTGGCCCGAGAATATTCCACCCGACCGGCCCCTTGGAGGCACTTGGTCTTTCGCTGCAATGTATACCGTCGGTTTCGCCCAAGCCCGGCTCGATAGGTCTCGATATCTCCCGGCAGTCGGATCATAGGACAGCAGGTCGTACTCACCACCTCTCCGACCTTACCCGCCTCGTCGAATAACTCGTTCCACAGATCGAGAGTGGAAGACTCAGCAGGGACCTCAGAGAG
>JBDTWG010000495.1:0-2754 GCA_040006855.1 Nitrospira sp. | reverse complement strand
GCTGAAACAGGCTCTCAACTTCGTTCTCGGCTCGACAAGCTCCTCAACGTAGCCAACGGCTACGCCTCCGGACTTGTCTTCACCTGTGGCCTCGTTGAGAACCTGTTTGAGCATCCCGTGAACACACCGGACTCATTTGGAGACTATGGCATACGAAATTGATCTCGGACAGTTTAAGATCGGGGCGGGGAATCGACCGTTTCTGATCGCGGGGCCCTGCGTGATTGAGAGCGAACAACTCGCGATGGACACAGCAGGACGCATCGCTGAGATCACCAAGTCCCTTGGCATGCCCTACATTTTCAAATCGTCCTACGATAAGGCCAATCGCACTTCCATCACCTCCTTTCGTGGACCAGGTCTGGAAAAGGGCCTCGCGGTGTTGGCCAAGGTCAAGCAACAGATCGGCGTGCCGACTCTCACCGACGTACATTCGGAAGAACAGGCGACAGAGGCAGGCAAGGTCGTGGATATTCTGCAGATTCCCGCCTTTCTCTGCCGCCAAACTGACCTCTTGATGGCCGCCGCCAAGACCGGCAAAGTCGTCAACATCAAGAAGGGGCAGTTTCTGTCACCGTTAGAAATGGCGAATGCCGTCAAAAAAGTCGAGGAGTGCGGCAATCGACGCATTGTGTTGACTGAACGGGGTTCCTCCTTCGGCTACAACAATTTGGTCGTCGACATGCGCGCCTTTCCGATCATGCGGCGGTTCGGTTATCCGGTGGTCTTCGACGCCACCCATAGTGTGCAACTCCCCGGTGGGGGTGGCACACAATCCAGCGGCCAGCGTGAATTCGTCGAACCATTAGCCTGTGCGGCGGCGGGCGCTGGCTGCGACGGGTTCTTCATGGAAGTGCATCCCGATCCGGACTCGGCCTTGTCGGATGGGCCCAATATGGTTCCGCTTCACGTCCTTCAATCGCTTCTCGAACGGGTACTACGGATATGCGACGCAGCCGCAACACCACCAGCTCACTAAACGACAGCGGGACCCAGCGAGTCCTGCGCCGGCTCCCGCTGGATGCCAGCGTGCAAGAGGGGAGACGCGTCTTGGAAATCGAGGCGCGTGCCGTGCAAGACCTGATCGCTCGTCTCGATGAACGATTCTCGCGCGCGGTCAAATTTCTCTATGACTGCCAGGGCAAGGTCGTCATTTCTGGCATGGGAAAATCCGGCTTGATCGGCCAGAAAATTGCGGCGACGTTGGCCAGCACCGGCACGCCCTCGTTCTTTCTGCATCCGGCTGAAGGCGTCCATGGTGATTTGGGAATGTTGGCCAAGCAGGATGCGCTGATCGCGATTTCAAACAGCGGCGAGACGCAGGAGGTGCTCCAACTGCTTCCTTTCGTCAAACGCCTGAACGTGCCTGTGGTGGCACTGACCGGCATCATGACATCGACGTTGGCGAAAAACAGCGATGTGACGCTGGATATTTCCGTCAGCGAAGAGGCCTGTCCATTGGGCTTGGCGCCGACTGCGAGCACGACCGCCACGCTCGCCATGGGAGATGCCCTGGCGGTGGCGCTGCTTCAAAAACGAGGATTTAAACAAGACGATTTCGCGCAGTTCCATCCCGGTGGCACCTTGGGTCGTCGCCTTCTGGTGAAGGTGCGAGATCTGATGCAGCATGGAGATTATTTGCCTCGCGTGCGTCAGGATGCGTCCGGGTCGGACACGATCTTGGAGATGACCTCTAAGAAGCTTGGGATGACCACAGTCGTGAATGCGAAGGGCACCCTCTACGGAATTGTCACCGACGGAGATTTGCGCCGCTTCATTCAAGGAGGCGGCGACTTCAGCAAGGTGACCGCAAGTGACTTGGCCAGCCGCCGTCCGAAAACCATCGGACCAGACGAATTGGCCACGACGGCGGTGGCGCTCATGGAGCGATTTTCCATCACGGCGCTGGTGGTCCTGGAGGCCCCAAATCGCCTAGCCGGCGTCATTCACTTGCATGACCTCTTAAAAAACGGCATTGTGTAGGGGAATCACCGGGGACGCGAACTGAGAAGACGATGGGCGAGAACTGGAAACAAGCCGGACTGGTGCTGATGCGGTCGGCGGGACAGGAAAGTAATATCAACCTGCCCAACGTCTTGACGCTTGTCAGGATTCTGCTGATCCCGGTGTTCATCATGTTGCTGATTGATCCCACACCGGATCGGGCCTTGGCCGCCGCCATCGTGTTTGTCGTCGCAGCCGTAACCGACCTGCTTGACGGGTATGTGGCCAGGAAGACCGGCCAGATCACCAAGCTGGGGCGCCTGCTGGACCCGATTGCCGACAAATTGCTGGTGCTTTCCGCGTTGATCCTGTTGGTGCAAGTCGATCGTGTCAGCGCGCTGACCGCCATTCTGATCATTGCGCGAGAAGTGGCGGTGACGGGCATCCGTGCGATCGCAGCGACGGAAGGATTGATCATGTCCGCCGAAGTCACCGGGAAGTATAAGATGGCGTTGCAGGTGATCGCCATCGTGCTCTTGGTTCTTGAAGGAACCGCGCTGGAAGCCATCGGCAATCTCCATCTCGCAGGCATTGTGACCCTGTACCTGTCTCTCATCCTGGGCTATGTGTCCGGCGCGCAGTATGTCTGGCGTTTCTGGCGTCAGGTCGGGGTGAAAGGACTGTAGCCGGATTGCGCCGTCGGCATGGGCATCCGACATCCGGTGGATAATTAATGGACAGTCCCTGGCTCATCGGTCTCGCTACTCTTCTCGGTTATCTCATCGGGTCGATCCCCTTCGGCGTCGTCGT
>JBDTWG010000494.1:0-2757 GCA_040006855.1 Nitrospira sp. | reverse complement strand
TGGAGAGTCGACTCAGCTGTAGGGAGGATTATTCCAATGCATGTTCAGATACGAGACATGATCCGCCGCTGCCTCTTCCTGTCGATGCTCCTGGCCGGAATGTTCGTTCCCGTGGGTCAAGCCGCTGAGACTCCTGGTCTTGCCAAAGCATTTTTTGCCGGCGGTTGTTTCTGGTGCATGGAAGAGGTGTTCGAGAAGGTCCCCGGTGTGACGTCGGTGACCAGCGGGTACATGGGCGGGAGAGTCGAGAACCCTAGTTATGAACAGGTGTCCGGTGGTGCCACAGGTCATGCTGAGGCGGTTGAGGTGTTGTACGACTCGGCCAAGGTGAACTATGCCGCATTACTCGATGCATTCTGGCACAACGTCGATCCTGTGACGCCCAATGCGCAGTTCTGCGACCATGGCAGCCAATATCGTGCGGTGATTTTCTACCAGACCGAGGAACAAAAACGCTTAGCGGACGCATCGAAGCAGACGCTCGAGCAATCCAAACGGTTTGCCCAGCCGATTGTGACGGAACTTGTGATGGCTTCGCAGTTTTATCCGGCTGAAGATTATCACCAGGATTTCTATAAGAAGAATCCGATCCGGTATAAATTCTACAAGTACAATTGCGGGCGAGCCCAGCGGTTGGAGGAGCTCTGGGGAGCCTCATGATGGATGGTGCGCTATCGCCAGACATGGTGGAAGCCCTGCTCAGAGATTGCCGGACCATCGTCGTGGTAGGGCTATCGTCGAATCCGGCTCGGCCGTCGTATCGGGTGGCAGCCTACATGCAGCAGCAGGGAAAGGTGATCATCCCTGTGAATCCTCATGAGACGCGCGTATTGGGCGAAGTAGCCTATCCGTCCCTTTCGGCTGTGCCCGGCCGAATCGATCTGGTGAACATTTTTAGGCGGTCCGAGGAGGCAGGTGCCATCGTCGATGAGGCCATACGCCTGAAGGCCAAAGCTGTGTGGCTCCAAGAGGGCGTGATCGACGAGGCAGCCGCTGCGCGAGCTCGGCAAGCCGGGCTGCAGGTGGTGATGGATCGGTGCTGGCTCAAGGAGCACGTTCGTTTGTTGTGGTGAGCTCCGGACCGACGAACACTCTAGCCAAGTCGTGTATCGCGCCTACCGTCGGGGAGTCTGGATTTCCACGGAGGTAGCCTGTCGAGGGGTCGGCAGGGGATGTGCTTGTCGCGCCCTCGATACTCCAATGCCTCTGCGGTCTTACTCCGTGCAGCCACCACAGGCCATCCAGTGACCGACTCATACAACTGCCAGGGTGCAGCGCCTTCACGGGGCTCCGGGCAAGCCGATTGTTTTCATTTTCTTGTACATCCGTCCTCAGCGTGGAATAGTGACGAGATCCTTCTAAAGATGTTTGGTCACAGAGCGCCCGCGGTCGAACCGACTTTTCATCATGCAACCTTCAGACTGGTACTCCCGCTTGATTCACTTGGTTCGCGCGCTCTGTCCGCTGGTCGTCGCAATCTGCCTGACAGTGGTGATGCCCTCGCTGAACCGCTTGGCACTTGATCCCGGCATGATTGACCTGGATAGCTCTCGCTCTGCCCAATCGATTCCTTCCCTCATTGCCACCTACGCCAAGCACTATGCGCTCGATCCGGCCCTCTTGCAGGCTGTGATTAAGGTTGAATCGGATTTTAATCCGCAGGCCGTGTCATCGAAGGGGGCACTCGGGTTGATGCAACTGATGCCGCTGACGGCGGCGGCGCTTCATGTCCTGGACCCCTTCGATCCGGACGACAATATCCGCGCCGGCGCGGCATTGCTGCGCCGTCTATTGGACCGCTTCGGAGGAGATCTCTCTCTGGCGCTGGCCGCCTACCATGCCGGCGAACGACGTGTCAGTCAGGCAACCAGTACGGAGTCACTTCCTGGAACGCAGCTGTATGTGGAACGTGTCCTGCGTCACTACAACCATTTCGTGAGCAATGCCACTCTATCTGCTGTGTGGGTCGGCAGGAGTTCGGGTCCGACCCATGCGGTGTCGACCCCTCGTCAATTTTTAGACTGACTCCATCCTGCCGGCGCGTGTGCCCTCGGATTTTGTATGCGGGTGTCGCTCGACGATTGCATTTTTGTGCAGAACGGGGTACGGGAATGGCACGTCGGCTTGGACACGATTGAGCGGGGGAGAATGACGGGCTCGAAGAAAGCCTGTTGTTTGTGAGGGACAGGTGGAGGGCGATCGTTTCAGCTGGTCACATCACTGGAGGAGCACGCAATGAAGCAGTCGATAGGTACTCTGTTTCGATGGAGCATCCAGGTCTCCATGTTGGTCTGTCTGCTGTCGGCGATTCCGACGATGTCCCTGTCGGCGGAGGAATTGCAGCCCGATGTGAATGCAGCCGACACCATGAAGCAGACGCTCGACCAGCAGGTCGGGAAGAGGGCGAAGGTGAAGCTGCGCTCGGGGCAAGAGCTCGACGGAAAGGTCCTCAAGGTCGGCTCCAATGGGGTCCATCTGAGCGAGCTGACGGGAATGGAGTTTTATGATGCCGTGATCGTTCGAGCCCGCAAATAACGGTATCGGGAAGTTTCTGTACCTGGTTATTCAAGATGCGTGACTGAGCGACCGATGGCACAACAACAGCTGACTTAAGACAGCGAGGAATGTGAATGAACAAAAGCGATCGTACCGCGCGCCTCGCGCAATCGGACATCCGCGCCATGACCCTCGCCTGCGCGAAGGTCAATGGAATCAATATGTCGCAGGGCGTCTGTGATACTCCCGTTCCGGAGGTCG
>JBDTWG010000493.1:0-2766 GCA_040006855.1 Nitrospira sp. | reverse complement strand
ACCGGCAATCGCACCGAGACCAATGAGTTCCAGCATGTGAGAGTTCTAGCAGAACAACCGGCGAGGAAGAAAGACCAGAATGATGCATTCACGCCAACGATGGACGGAGATCAGCGCAGGCGACCCAGTCGATTTCGGTCAGGTCAATACGATTACGAGCCGCTTCTGACACCGCAGCTTGCGGGGCCCTTGGTGATAGACTCTTACTTGGCCTCATGGTCGAATGTCTGATCCATACAGGTCCAATTCAATCCGGATCATAACGATGAGTCGTCCCCCAGGTATCCGTTATTGCCGGGGCACCTCATGCTCGATCCTTCAGGAACCTACCGCAGAGTGCCGTCTCCTTCTGCGGACCGCCCACGTCGCCGCAGGACGATGATAACAATGGCGAATGCGACTATGACAAAGCCCGCCCCTACTACGAGGCTACGATGGAGCAGAGGAGACAGGTGCCGCCATTCTTCTCCGGTGACATAACCGAGTCCGATAAAGGTTCCAGACCACACGAGCGCGCCGGCATAGGCGAAACGAGCAAATACCGGACAAGGAAGCAGGGAGGCACCAACAACGAGCGCCGCTACATGGCGGAAACCAGGGATAAAATAGGCAATCAGAAGCACATACTTTCCCCATCGTTCCACCCACCGATAGGTCTGGGCCAGATGGGATGGGCGAATGTGGAGCGAGGGGGCGAATTTGACAACAGCATGAGGGCCGACGATTCGTCCAATTGCATAACTCACACTGATCCCACAGGCACTGCCGAGAAAGGCAGTCGCGAGAGTCGGTTCAAGCCTCAGGTCTCCCTTGAAACTCAGGTAACCGGCAAACAGGAGTATGGTTTCGTCCGGCACTGGGAGGCCGATGATACCAAGCATCAATAGGACAAAGATGGCCAGATAGCCGTATTGCGCAATCCACGCCATCCCCAATTCCATTCATGCCCCCTTCCACTCGCTGTAGCCAACACAGCCTGCAGCCATGGGCCTGGCCCCTCCTCCGCTCAAAAACCTTTGGGCCACATGTTCATCTTCGGTCTTCTTTCATCATGCGATGCCCGGCTCACTCACGCTGCCATCCGAGCGGTTTCGCTCTTTGGCCATCGCCTCGAAGCCAGAGATGACGTCGAACAGCTCCTCGTCGATGCCACTTTGACGCAACTGATGGAAGCGTCCCTTGAGGTCATCGAGCAGGTCATCGATGTTTCTCTCTGCGCGTTGCATCGCGGCCAGGCGGCTTGCGTTTTCGCTGGCCAAAGACTCGGCGCACGCCCGGTAGAGCGAGATGAAAAGATATTCGCGGATGAGTGCACGCACCGTCTCGGTGCCGCCGCACATCACCTCGGGCAGGTTCCCGGTCGGCCAGCGAACTGAAGCGAGCGTGTGTTGCCACTGCCCGTCTAGCGGCAACAGGCGCTGGCTGACCGGCTCATAAAGCGCCCCGGCCTGCGGGCGGTTGTGGAACACATAGACCCGCGCATACTCGCCTTTGGCCCGATGCGCTTCACTTTCGATTTGAAGTTGCGCAATGAGCGGGGCGATGGCCTGGACTGAATTCGGCACGGCGAAGAGTCCCCTCAGCGACAATCCCCCGTCTACCAGACGCGCATGAACGCGCTCACCGACGGCCCAGACGTGGGGTGTGCCCGGCAGAGCGGTGAGTGTCTTGATCGCATAGTCGGCCACCACGTCATTAAACTGGCCCACCAGCCCTTGATCGGAACCGAATACGATGGCGCCGATCGCCCCCGCCTCCTCTTGTCTTTTCCCCTCTGCCGCCAAAGCCGCTGGCTCGCGCTCCCGAAAACAGGCACCCAACCCCAGCTCCACGGCCCGATAGTAGTCGGCCAGCGCGTGCACCGACTTCTCGTATTGTCCGAGGCTCGAGGCAGCCAAGGCTTTCATCGTGCGGACGACGGACTGAAGATCTCCGGCACTGTGAATCTTGCGGCGCAGGCTGCCCGTAGTGTCGCTCATCACATCTCCCTGAGCCCCGCCTCGAACGTGAGGTCGAATTGAACAGGTGCGAGTAGCGTGCGGACGAGTTCAATAATCCTCCGACGATCGTGGCCATTCAATGTTGCGACAGTTTCAACCTCGGCGTGATCGTGGTCCTGGCATATGTCTTTCCTATCGATGCTCATACGCATGTTCTCATTCTTCAGGAAGCAAAAGTCCGCCCAGTCGTCGCAGCGTCTCCAGCCACAGGCCTAGACCGGCCAGCAAGGCGAGACCGGCCACCAGTTCGAGTGCGCCAGCCGGCGCAAAGCCCATGACCCCACGCAAAAATGGCACGGCGATCACCGCGGCGAGCAGCAGTCCCACGGCCGCGAACATGCGCATGATCCAAGGGTTGTTCGCAGCCAGGCCCATTATGGCGGGCCGCGACAGGTCGCGGTTGGACAGAATCAGAAGGCATACTCCGAGCACCAGTCCGGTGAACACCGCGACCCGGCTTTGGGTTTCACTGGCCCCCTGTCCGACGAGAACCCCGTGCCCCAGCAGAAGGAGCGCCGCCATACCGGTGCCTTGAACGACCGCATACGTCAGATTAACGGCGGCGAACGGCGAGGCAGACAGTAACCGCGGCGGGCGGGTCATGATGTCGGCGGATTCCGGTTCGGCCTCGAACACGATGGAACAGGCCGGGTCGATGAGCAGTTCCAACAGCACGATATGCACCGGCAGCAACAGCACCGGCCAGTGCAGCAGAGCGGGCACCAGAACCAGCCCAATGATGGGCATGTGTACGGCGAAGGTGAAG
>JBDTWG010000492.1:0-2788 GCA_040006855.1 Nitrospira sp. | reverse complement strand
TTTTGCGCGGCCATGGCCGCCTGGATGCTGGCGAGTGCCTGTGGCGCGCGTTCGACGAACATGCCGGCCAGGGTCAGGAATAGTTCGTGATCGCCATCGAATCGATCCAATGCTGCCGCCACGTCCAGGGCTGGGTGGGATCCCATTATGACTCACTCCTTACCGGGATAGCCTACTCGAGCACTTCTAATCCGACCAGGGCCACATCGTCTGGAAACACCGTACCACCGAGCCATTGTCGAGCTGTCGCCATCGTCGCGCCTATGGCATGCTCCAGGCTGAGGCGGCGATTGGCTTCGAGCGTGTGTTGGAGACGCGTCCGGCCCCAGAGTTCGCCGGACGGAGACGGTACTTCGTAGATGCCGTCACTCAACAAATAGAGTCGGTCATGCAGCTGCAACTGGGTGCAGCCGGTTTCGAATGTCGTCTCCGTATCAAATCCCAGGGGCAGGCTGGCAGCCGACAGCCATTCGGATGTCCCGGTGACGGAGTGCACGAATGCTCCGCTGTGGCCGGCGGCCGCATAGAAGAGCGTTCGTGAGGGCAGGTGCAAACGTCCGACCCAGAGGGTGAAATATTCGCCTTCTTGTGTCAATGGAAAGCGGCGGTTGGCTTCATTGATGATGGCGCCTGGATCGTAACTGCCGACGGCCTTCGCCAGATTGTCTTCGCGGAGAAAGCTCATCAAGGCAATGGCACGCAGGGCGGCCGCGACGCCGTGGCCGGAGGCGTCGAGAATATAGAGACCCAAGGTGTCGGTGCCCCATTGACTGACCTGGAATAAATCACCACCCAGGGCCAGCGACGGTTGGTAGGCCCAGTGCATGAGGAGTCCCGGCGCCGGCGTACCCGGCTGCGGGAGTTGTGAGGCGACGAAGTCGGCCGCGGACTGCAATTCGCTTTCGAGTTCTTGCTGTTTGGCGGACAGCAATCGGTGGGAGGCGTCGAGATCATCGCGTGTGCGTTCAATCTCACGGACGAGGGCGCTGGATCGGAGACTGGCCTGTACCCGCGCCAGGACTTCTTGCTTGCTGGCCGCTTTGCTCAGGAAATCATCAGCTCCGCGCAAGAGGCCTTCCGCAATTTGATCAGGCCGATCGTGCGCCGTCATCAAGACGACGTGACTGGACTTGAGCTCCACATCTGCCCGGATGGCTTCACACACGCTCGGACCGTCCAATCCGGGCATCATCCAATCGAGAATAATCAGGTCAGGACGGTGTGTCCTCGTCGCTGCCAATCCGGCATCTCCGTCACCGGCTTCAATGACCCGATACCCCAAGCGTGTTAGGCGCGTGGCCAGGCTGGTACGGGTAATGTCGTCGTCGTCGACGAGCAGGATGATGGGTGCGGACTTCGGCGCCCCGGTCGAGGTCTGGTCCACTCTCTGTTGCGCGTGATACGCCACGTCTCAGGCTCCTGTCAGCCGACCGCCGGAAGCCGCTCTCCCGCGAGGGCGTCCTGTTCCGTATTGTAGACCGGCAACAAGCGGTGCAGGTTCGCCAGCGTGATGATCTCCCTGATATAGCTTTGGGGTTTCACCACGCTCACCACTCCTTGCGAGGCCTTCAGGCTTTGGACCAGGAGCACCAGCATGCCGAGCGCGGAGCTGTCGAGAAATCGAACGCTCTCCATGTTCAAGATGAGATGACGACAACCGGCCTGCTTGCTTCGCTCCACTGCTCCCTTGAAGGCGCTTCGATTGGCATAGGTCAGTTCTCCCACCAAATCGAGAATGATGGCATGACCGACCCGGCGTTCAGTGATCTGCATGCATGAGTCCTTTCATGGTCTGCGAGGCTGACGTCATGCGGTTTTCTTGGCCAACGGCGCGACCGTCGATTCGATGAGTGGAATCGTTTTGTGCAGGTTGGCCAATTCAATAATCTGTCTGACCGTCGACTGGGGATGCGCCAGGGAGAGTCTGCGTTTATCGGCCACCAATTGCCGATGCGTGATCATCAACAGTCCTAACGCCGCGCTATCGAGGAACGACACCCGCGCCAGGTCGACGATCACGTGTTCGACATTTTTGTCGCCAAGATTCTTGAGCGTGTCTTGGAACAACTTACGCTGGGTGTAGGTAAAGCTGCCCTCTAGCTTCAGGGTCGCAGTATTGTTCTGCATCTCTTCTGTAATCGTCATGGACGCTCCTTTGTTTCTTCTGAAAGGTTAGTGCAACACCTACGGGAAACATGAGTCCGAATGGTCGAGAGAATGTCGACAAGGTACGAGATGGTTGAGATGCGTTGGCACCATCATGCGCCATGCGCGGTTCTCATGCTCCTGGCGCGAGACAACCAACAACCGCGTGTTCTTCACGAGTGAAATGCCGCTTTCGCCATAGATGGGCGCGCGGAAGTGGTCGTAGGTCTGTTTGTTACTGGAATCGTCCATAACATTATTCCGAGTACCAGACAAACAGCATGAGATAGACGAGATAGGCTGTGACCATCGTGCCGCTAAATGTCCACACGAGCGCATTGCCCATCCGGCGGTGTGTCGTCATACCGGCCACCATGGCGCCCACACTCCCGTACTGAAGACGATGGAGCCCCATATATAAATTGTACGTTCCCAATCCGATGGTTGTGACGGCGAGCAGCATGTGGGTGACAAAAATCGGGACATACACCGACCAGTATTGAATCTCGGGACCTCGAAATGATTCACGCCCGAAAAGCAACTGCTTGAGGACATACGCCACCAGCCAAATGCCGACGATCGTGCACCCTACGATCATGCGGTGCGAATGATGGAATACGTCGTGAGACTTGGCGGCTCGGAC
>JBDTWG010000491.1:0-2791 GCA_040006855.1 Nitrospira sp. | reverse complement strand
CACCATAAATCGGCCCCACCAATGTGATGGTCAGTTGGCCTCCGGTGTGGCTCGCGATATTGCGACGCAGGATTTGCTGAAATGTCTGGTGGAAGTCGGCATCCGGTTGAGCGGCCGGTGTGTAGGAGAGGCAGCGCAGGGGCCGACCGGTTGCTGCGAGCTCCTGGGCGCTCTCCGAAGGCCTTCCGAAGAGCCAGGTAATGTGTTCGCTCCAGCAGCCTAGTGAACGAGCCGATAGGGCGTCGTGGAATTCGTCGATATTGGGAATCAGCACGGCTATGGCGCAATCCGGTGAGAGGCTCTTGCGAAGCGCTTCCACATGGTACAGCAGTCCAACTCCGGCGATGACGATCGTCTCTCCGGCCTGGCAAGATGGCGCGTGGGACTTTGCCCACGTTTCCGCTTCACGAATGGGATCATAGGCGCTGTGAATCCATCGGCCGCCTCGCTGCGCCGAGGGGGCACCATTGCGAGCTGGTTCGACGGTAAGGGTTCCTCCGCCAACGGATTTAGTGGAGGCTGCGAGGTCTGGATTTCGCGTGGATAACCTGGCGATATTCTCGTTGAATATGTTCATGCGGCCGCCGATTCATACAAAGTGGGAGAAAGTGATTGCCAGATCGTCGCTCGTTGTTGATCAAGTGCTTGTAGTGCGGAGCCGTCGTCGAAGAAGACACCCCATTGATCCAAGTGACTGTTCCAGAGTGGCCATCCAGGGGCTGGGTGGCGGTGTCCATCACATATCAATTCAATACTCTCGTTGATCGGCCAACTCTCTGGTTGCCCCTGGGTGGAGTATTGATAGGCCCAGTGGCCTTCTCCATAGGGACCGGTTTCGTGGACCCGCGCACGCGCGAAGTATAATCCCAGCGCACGGCTTCCGAGAGCGGTGGCCAAATGCAGCGGTCCGGTGTCCGCCCCAACCACCCAACGGCATCTGGTGAGCAAGGTCATGAGTTGAGGCAGCGTCGTGCGACCGGTCGTATCCCATATGCGTCCCTGCAACAATGCAGGAGTCGCTTCCAGAATCGCCTGCCCGGCTTCACGCTCTTGCCCGCTACCGATCAACACCACCTGGCCATCATCCACCTGTGTCAGAAACGCCCGAATCCATTGAGCCCATACAGCCGACGGAATACAACGTGCCGAATCCCCTGCTCCAGTCACGACGGCAACCCAAAGCCCTTTCTGTTCACCGATTCGTGCAAGATCTTCAGGAAGCGCGGTTCCTTCCACGTCCAACTTGGGTGCCTGGCCGAGGGGTCTCACTCCACACATGCCGCACCAGGCATCCGCCAGATGCACACGGTTTTCCCCACGCTCCTTGGCCACATGTCGAAGATACTGCGTCCATGGGCTCACGCCGGAATCCCCTTGCCTCGCCTGACCGGCTTCCACCGAGTGACTGGCAAACAAATGCGCCATCAAAATGCCTCGTGCGTGTTGATTCAGATTGTAGACCCGGTCATATTCGATCTCCCCGAGGGAGGCGAGAAAGGTCTGAACTCTGCGCAAGGTCGCTGCCGGATCCTGCGGCCATTGGTCTGCCCATGCCCGCCACTGAGTGCCGTCCCAGGGGATGATTCGGCGAATGGCTTGGGACCTTGCGAGGACAGGCCCTAAAGGGGCCGGGCACAACAGATCCAACGGACGATCGGGGTAGCGCGCTCGCACTGCCTCAATCGTAGGCAGCGATTGCACGAGATCTCCCAACCGCGCCTGCTGAATCACCAGGGCGCGCCTTTCCACTGCTGATTCAGGCCGCATGGTTTGGAACCAAGTGCGGCGCTGGTTCGGCCAGCCTGCTCGTCAGCTCATCCAACCCATCAAAGGTGGGATCCAGGGCGCTGAGCATGTCACATTCCCGCCGGGCCTCCGTCCGCCTGCCTGACCGGAGCAACACACCGGCAAGCGCAAACCGCAAGGCCATATTGCCGGGATTGCGAATGAGAAAAGTGGCGAGACGCGAGCTCACGACATCCCACCGTTCGAGGGCCGTTCCACAACGCAGGAGCCAGTGCATGCATTCTTCATCGTCCGGGTGGTTCGCGCTGAGGGGTAATACCAGCTCCCAAGCCTTTTCTTGCTGGTTGGTACCCATCGCGGCCATGACCTGTCCCAACGAGGCCTTGCGTGGATCAGCGCCTGATCGCTTGGCTCGTTCGAAGGCGCTTTCCGCCTCTGCGTATTGCTTCTGTTGCATGGCGACGATCCCCCGCAGCAACCAGCCTTCTCCGTGCGAGGGCTCATTCTTCAGCAGCGCGCTCAGATGCGCATCGGCCTCCTCGAGTGATCCTGTTTCAAGGGCATGTTGGGCGAGTGCAATGCGGCCTTGCGGATCATCCTCTAACACCAGGACGCGTCGCCAGAACGGAATGGCCAACTGTGGATGCATCACCCCAAGACAGAGGAGAGCCGCCCAACGAAGAATCCAGACATCCGCCGGCCACTCATCGGCTCGTTTGAGGAGTTCGACTACTTTCTCTCGATCCCGCAGGTGGGCGGCAGATTGTACCTCTGCCAGGAGGCCTCGTTCCGCTCGTGTTGTTGGATCGTCGATGAGGCGCAGGCGATAACCGAGCTTTCCGTCCGCGACATAGGTGTGCAGGGCATACCCATCTTCGAAGTGAATACGATCTTCGTCAGCGAGCCACCAAGAAGCACCCCAACGCTCATGAAGGCGCCGGCTGTTTTCGAGGTCATGTGTCTTCCGTCCCGGCGTCCGGCTCTCCAAATGATAGAGCACGCTCTGCGGTTGATAGACGATCTTCCGGTTCTTCTCCCGAATCTT
>JBDTWG010000490.1:0-2797 GCA_040006855.1 Nitrospira sp. | reverse complement strand
CAACCTTGAGAATCTGACGCTCACGGGCACGGCGGCGATCAATGGGACCGGCAATGCGCTGAATAATATTCTCATCGGCAACAGCGGCGCGAACGTGCTGAGGGGGGGGACGGGGGCTGACGCGATGTCCGGCCGGGCAGGCGACGACACCTATGTCGTCGATAATGCCGGGGATACGGTGATGGAGAATGCCAATGAAGGCAATGATACGGTGCAAAGTTCTCTCACCTACACCCTGGGTACGAATGTCGAGAACCTCACCCTAACGGGTACGACGGCCATCAATGGAACGGGGAATGCCTTGGACAACGTCCTCACCGGCAACAGCGGGGCGAACGTGCTGAAGGGAGGGACCGGCAACGATACCTATGTGGTTGGAACGGGCGATTCGGTGGTCGAAAACGCCAGTGCGGGGACGGACACTGTCCAGAGCTCGATCACATGGACCTTGGGTCCGAATCTTGAGAATTTGACCCTCACTGGCACGACGGCGATCAATGGGACGGGCAATACCCTGGATAACATTCTGACTGGCAACAGTGGCGTGAACGTCTTGACCGGCGGGGCGGGGAATGACACCTACATAGTCGGGACCGGTGATTCGGTGGTGGAAAACGCCGGCGCAGGGACGGACACGGTGCGGAGTTCAATTACATGGACGTTGGGCGCCAATCTCGAAAATCTGACGTTGATGGGCAGCAGCGCGATCAACGGCACGGGCAACGCCTCGGATAATACCTTGGCAGGTAACACTGCTGGCAATGTCCTGACCGGCTTAGGGGGCAACGACACCTATTTGTATAGTCGCGGTAGCGGCCAGGACACAGTGATCGACAATGCGGGCACGGCCGACAGCATGCTTTTCGGGGCTACGATCAATCCCGTGGATGTGGTGCTCAGCCGACAGGCCAATGATTTGCGACTTGCGATCCATGGCACCACGGACCAGGTAATGATTCAGAACTGGTACGGAGGGGCGACGAATCAAACGGAAACGATTCAGGCCGGTAATGGGCAAACGCTGTTGAATACGAAGGTTGATCAATTGATCCAAGCGATGGCGACCTTCAGTCAGCAAACAGGGCTGACGTGGGATCAAGCAATCGATCAGCGACCGCAGGAGGTTCAGACGGTCCTCGCCGCCAACTGGCACTAGGGTGCAGTTCCGTAGCCCCGCCGGGTAGTCGGGGCCACTCCTACCTGGTATTGCTTGCCCTCATCTCTTTTTTCAACGTGATCGGGGGCATGTTTCGGACTACATCTTCATATTCCAGATCAGCTGTTCACGAAGAACCGCAAATTAGCGGGTTCTTACGGGGCGTTGTGAGCCAGTACCGAAGAGGTACAGCCTCCGTGTAATGGCCGAACCGGGGTTCGATGGTACAGTCAGAACATCGATGCAACGCAAGAGATCAGCACCATCACTGCGCGCCACCATGTCCGCGCTGCTTAGGAGGTCTACGATGTCGCGACGAACCATTCTCTCCCTCGCCCTGTGGACGCTGATCGTCGGTGGCTTTGAAGGGTGCACGACGATGAGTAAGCCCGGCTCTTCCACCACGTTACCGAGTAGCGCGTTCTTTCCCGTCGATGCCAATGAGTTGAAGCCCCTTCAGGCGATTGCTCATGCGCAGGACGGCCGCCTGAAGAATTGCCATAAAGGACCGGCCTGCGAGGAGGCGTATTATACCCGAGGCTTGGTCGCACTGTTTGAGAATCGAGCCGATGCGATTACAGTGTTCCAAGAGCTGCACACGACTATGCCGAATAGTCGGTATGACGCAGCGACGACGGGATGGTTGAACCTCTTACAGGATACTGCACCGTCCTCTACCTACAGCAAAGCCTTGCTGGTCCAACTCAAGCAGGAAGTGCTCCACAACTTGCTGGAGCGGTCTGACCTTACGACAGTTCGAAGTGTGAAAGAGCATGACCGGCGTGTCGCAGAGCTCAATCGCTAGCTCCTCCCGCTCAAACCCCTTTCCATCCGACCGGCATTTTTCTTATGCCGGTCGGTGGCGCCACAGCGTGTTTATCTTCTCCACCTGACTTTCAGTCAGACATCTTTAGACGCCATTGTGCGTGACTTCCTCACAGTGAGCGATAAATAGTATGCACGCCCTCGTGCCCTTCCGCCTTTCAGTTGAGTTTGCGAGAATGCACGGCTACACTCTGCTCAAGGACGAAGGGGATTCTTCTGGGGGCCTGCTGCCGGTGGAGGTGTGTATGTATGCATTCATTCTAGCCATCCTAGCTTTCCACAGCATCCTCAATGGGGGGCCATTGGCCGTAGCGGCCGAATTATCCGCCGGCCAGAACGGCCAGCAGACCGTAGTCGAAACGGTCAAAGGTAAGGATGGCGCGCCGATGGTCCTGATCCCCGCCGGTCCATTTACAATGGGGAGTAATGATGGTCTGCCTGCCGAGCGGCCTGAGCATTCGGTGACCCTCGACTCCTACTTTATCGATCGATATGAAGTCTCGTTACAGCTGTATGGAACGTTTCTTCAAGAAGCGAAGCATGATGCACCTTCGACGTGGGATGATGAGGCAGTGATGACCGTCGGCGATCGCCCGGCTGTCGGAATGGGATGGGCGGATGCGGCAGTCTACTGTGCCTGGGCTGGGAAGCGCCTTCCGACGGAAGCCGAATGGGAAAAAGCCGCGCGTGGCACTGATGGGCGTCGCTATCCCTGGGGGCACATGCAGCCGTTTGTGGACATTGCCAACTATAATCGCGGTGTATGGGTGAGCGAGGCCATTACCCTCGCGTCAGTGTCCGGTGGAGTTGAGGGCA
>JBDTWG010000489.1:0-2797 GCA_040006855.1 Nitrospira sp. | reverse complement strand
CACGAAGCGCGACGGGATGCCAATCGAATCGCAGATGTCTTGCGTATGCATGGTCCGTTCGAACCGCACCGCTTGCCGCTCGACGAGATGGAATATACGACCATGCCCCAGATCATGAAGAAGCTGGAAGGCCGCTGGGCGAAAGCTTAGGTCATAACACCCGACATCGGGAATAGGCTCCACCGACTGTCTGTTGAGACGGCTGGTCTTACCCCGGCACTGAAACCGAAAGCTTCTTATGGCGGAAAGGTCTCGGGGATGTAGTTTTTAACGACTCTTTTCGTTTACTTCAAGTTAACCTCTGCACCAGGGTTTCATCCAGGTCCCCTCCGATCTCTCGCAGAGTACCCTACCAGTTGTATCGTGGCTGTCTTCTCATCTTTTTTACATGGAATGAACAATGACATCTTCACCATCGCGTGTACTTATCGTCGATGACAATGCCGAGACCGTGGCTGTTCTGAAGCACATCCTCTCTCAAGAAGGGTACGAGATTGTGTCCGCTCCGGATCCGAGATCTGCACACGGACACCTGGAAAAGTTTCCGGTAGATCTGGTTCTGACCGATCTGCATTTGCCGCAGAGTGACGGCTTAACATTTCTAAGCCAGGTTCGCGAGCAGTCGAAGGACATACCGGTGGTACTGATGACAGCCTATGGTTCTCTTCGCACCGCGGTGGAGGGACTCAAGGCCGGAGCGTTCGACTACCTCAGCAAACCGTTCATGGACGATGAGGTTCGGCTTGTCGCGCGCCGCGCGCTCGAGCAGAGGAAGAATGCTTCGCCCAGCCCAGCACACTGTGATCCGCAAGCGCCACCCACTTCATTCGACAATCTGATCGGCAGTAGCCCCGCGATGGTGAATGTGTATAAGGCCGTCGCGCGGGTCGCGCAAACGGATACCACTGTTCTGCTACAAGGGGAGAGTGGCACGGGCAAGGAGCTCATCGCTCGAGCGATCCATGATAATGGACCTCGGAGCACCAGTCCCTTTATTACGGTGGATGGCGGGGCATTGGCAGAGACGCTCCTGGAGTCGGAGCTATTCGGCCATGAACGAGGTTCCTTTACCGGGGCCATTGCTGCGCGCAAAGGTTTGCTGGAACGAGCGCACCTCGGCACCTGCTTCCTGGACGAGGTGGCGGATTTGTCTCCCGCCTTGCAGGGCAAACTGCTGCGTGTCATTCAGGAAAAAGAAATACGTCGAGTGGGAAGCAATGCCTCGACGATGCTGGACGTCAGAATTATCGCCGCCTCGAAGACGCCGCTTGAACCGTTGGTCAAGGCCGGCACGTTTCGAGAGGATTTGTATTATCGAATGAATGTCGTGACGATCGACATCCCTCCGCTCCGTGAGCGGGCCGAGGACATCACGCCTCTGGCGCAGCGTTTTGTTCAGACTTATGGCGCCGCCGCGACCCCGCCTGTGACGGGTATTTCGCCCGAGGCGATGCGCCTCCTCAGCGAATATTGGTGGCCGGGCAATGTGCGGGAGCTGGAACATGCGATAGAACGGGCTGTGGCCCTCAGCTCTCACTCGATTATTTGCCCGGAAGATCTTCCACCGGCGGTGAAGAAGGTTCTGCCACAAGCTGCGGCTCGCGCGCAGGGATGGGTCACGTTGGAGGATTTGGAACGTGACCACATCCTGCGTGTGCTGGAGTCTCATGAGCGCGACCTGGGCCGTGCGGCCTTGATCCTCGGCATTCACCGTAAAACTCTTCTCCGTAAATTGCGTCAATATGGGATGGCGGAAGGCTTCGGGGTCGGGTAATGGTTCACCGACCCCTAGCAGCCTTGATTTAATGAGACGGCGGCGGAACGGCGATATCGATCACCTTGTTCTCTGTGTCCACGAGAAGAATGACTTCATCTCCTTTTCGAAGGGCCGCAATCTTCGGCTGCACAGTTTCGCGTATCTCATAGGGAGTTTCAGAACCATTGCGAATTCGGACAGCGATTCGGTTGCCATCAAGCGGCGAAGCGACCGTCCCCTCGACCTGCTTGTGCGCGCCTTTGATGGGTGCCTTTGGGACCGGTTGGCGGTGAGCCTCTTTTACCGCCTCTACATTTGCAAATGTGGCATCCGCGACCTGATTGGTCTCATCGAGCAAGAACACGGCGGGCGTGTGGATGGGGATGGCGGCTAGCTTGCTTCGGACCTGCGAACGTATTACGAAAGACTGCTCTTTGCCGCCGCTCTTGATCACTACCGTGTCGTGGCCCACCGTGAGATTCTGCGTGATTTCTCCTCGAAGAATCGTATGCGCACTGCTCTCCCCATCGATCGGGTGGTAGTCCACCAGTAAATTATCTCCGTTCACCACTACGACCAGCTCGTCACCTTCCTTGATCTCGCCGAATCCCTTCTGCTTTGCCTGCTTAAGCGGCAGAAATCGAGGCTGCACCTCTCCAATGTCGACTTTAATCTGGTCGGAGGTCACCGCTTGGACTTTGCCAAATACAGTCCGATCACTTTTCAGCAATGTCTCGGCGTCTTCACGGAGCTGTGCCCGCTCCGTTTTCTGTTGTTCGCTATCAGCCAGCGCGATGGATGGTGTTTGAACGAATGGCATCCACGACGACGCGGCGAGAACAACTGCAAAGCGAACGGCAGTACGCGTGGAATGTTTCCTATGGTGTTGAGTCATAACTGCTCCTCCCCAGTTTCGTAACATTGTGCACAGCGTTACATAGCAAGAGATGGGCCTCAAAACTTCGAACGGAGAGTCGTTGCTTTTGCTTACAATGCGGCGTCTTTTCAGGGGACTACGTTCGTGCTGCTTGGATGAAGGCC
>JBDTWG010000488.1:0-2807 GCA_040006855.1 Nitrospira sp. | reverse complement strand
CTGGAGACAGACTTCGGCTCGGTACTTCCGTTCGGGAGCAAACACGATGCGATG
The DNA here is from genome assembly GCA_040006855.1 of Nitrospira sp. GTDB lineage: Bacteria > Nitrospirota > Nitrospiria > Nitrospirales > Nitrospiraceae > Nitrospira_A. Next base: position 2,753 of record JBDTWG010000488.1, on the reverse strand, counting down.
CGCGGGAGGTTGCGGATGCTCGCAAGGTTTCAGTAACTCCAGCGTCTGAAAGAAGACTCGACAGAGCCGTTGCAAGTCACCCAGGATTTCACGATGTTCGACATCATCATTGAGCGGCAACTGCGACGGATTTTGAAAGGCCGCATAGAGGTTCAGCTGAAATCCGATCTGAACGACGTGGCCGGCGCCTGTTTTCACGTAGAACGGATCATGGTCGAAGCAGACTTTTCGAGCGATGATCATGTCGCGCAACGCCTGCTCATTCGAAAAGGCCTGGTCAAGATTCAGCTGCATACTCATGGCTGCACTCCCCCCACATGACAGGCAAGGCACTGCGCCATACGACCAGGCTGGTGCGCGCCTCGCCCCTTTGCATATAATTGTTTCACGATCGGTCCCTCTTTAAGGGTGGGATGTTCGGCGACCCTCGCACCGAATTCATGACAGGTATTGCAGGAATTGGTGCCCGTTGCCCGGAAGACGAATTCCCCGTGTGGGTTCACTTTCGCTCGGTCGGTGATTTGAGCCAATGCGCCGCGATGTTCCGTATGGCAGGCGGCGCAGGCCGTCTGTTGCACGACCATCTCGCGGTGCCAGGTCATGACGGCGGGGGTAGACCGACTCTCAAATGATCGGTCGGAGTGACAGGTCACACAGCGCGCGGGACTGGGGCCACGGAATGGCTCGTGGCAGTGGGTGCAGCCGGCAATATCGACATGATATCGGCTCAGATCTCCTGGCGCCCACAGGGCGGCAGGACTTCGGATTGATCCCCACCCGATCCAAATGATCAGCACCAGGGTGGCCAGCGCTACCACCGGCATCGCGGTTCTTGGCAAGGGGTGATAGCGCATCGCTACGACAAGACCCCCGCAAAGAACAGCGCGCCCACGACGTGCAGGGCGGTCAGCGCCACAAACATCAGGGTCATGGGGGCATGGATCGCTTGCCAGATGCGGAACGCTTCCTCCTGCGACGCCATGCTGTGCAGCTTGCTATCGATATCATGCTCGGAAAGCCCTTCTTGTTGGAATCGGCGGCGTTGATCGTTGAGTGCCCGCACAGCAACGGCATGCACCGCTTGGCCGACAATCCCACTCAACACCACGATCACCATGGAGACCATCGCCAGCACCGGAACCAAGGCGTGATAATGCGCGCCGGAATGGAGAAAAATCAGCAGCGGCCCCAGGATTCCCGCGACCATGTGTACTCGAAACCAGCCGCGCGGCCAACGACGAGCGGGACTATATCGTTTTCGGATCGGGTAGACGAACACCAACAGGATACTGGCCAGACCCAACCAACCGACGGCATGCCCATTACGCGTATGACCGAACGGAGAAGTGGCCTCGACACTGAGTACGGCCTCGAAGATCAGCACTCCGGCCACCGCCGCGACCGCAACGACACCGATCACCAGGGCGCGACGCTGCACCGTTGTCATGCTGGATACTCGTCTCTTAGAAAAGGAGAGCTGATGCTGATAGCGTAGAGCGTATGGCTTATTTCGAAGAGTCAGAAGTGAAACGAGGACATCAATACGTCCCGCAGCTCGTCGTTCGCGCTCTCAGCCATACGCCAATCGCTCTTTGCTCTTAATCACTTCCGATACTTCTCCACGCCCTTGTTGCCGCCGGCATGACAACGCAAACAATCTGCGAATCGACCGGGCCCGTGAACGCCTCTGGCCTTCGCCTTGAGATCCTGGACCAGCGCATTGTCCAAGACCTGCACATTTACTCGCCCCGCTTTATCTGCGCGGTGACAGTCCAGGCATGACGTCGCGCCGGTCGCGCGAAAGATCAAATCGCTGTGAGGATTCACAGTCGAGCCGCCTGGATCCACAACAGTCTGTTCCGCTCCTACTGCCGAGAGGACGCACATGGCCCAGAGCAGAATGACTGCTCCCCATCGCTTCATGGATGCTCACTCCCGCAGCAAACGCGATACCGTTCTTCCGGGATTTCTTTCATGGCTTGGTACAGCTCCGCGCGCTCCGCCTCGCTGATCACCTGATCGATCGAGGGGTAGAGAATCCGCTCTTCCTTCATGTTGTGCGATTTCAAGATGTCCAACAATCGCTGCTCTTCCCGATCACTATCCGGGTTCTGCTCTTCCACTTTTTGATGGATGGCTTCCAGGCAATCGCCGATCATGCGATGCTCGGTCCGCATGACTTGCGTCGGGCCGCCTTCCGCCATGCCGGAATTCTCCTCCCACTTGGGGAAAAGAATATCTTCCTCCCACACGATGTGGCGCTGTAACCCGAACTTAAACGCGACGAACGCCTCTTTGGCCTTGGCAAAGTCCTTGCGCTTCTGCTCCTGAAACGTGGTGAACAGGGCATCGAGACGGTCGTGATCCTGCTCGAACGTGACACTGATCTTTCCTTCGGACATGCCGCTCTCCTTGGTTATGAACTACGCAGTTTGTATTCCAGGTGACAGGCGACGCAGGCTTTCAGCACATTGTTCAATTGCGGGAGTATTTTTTTCAGATCTTGCGACGGCATCGCATCGGCCAGCTTCTCGGCCGCTTCATGATGCGCCATCGCCAGGTCATGGTAGGCCGGCGGAAAGTTCGGCGGCTGCTGGCGAGCCATCGCGTGCCGGTGCATGAAAAATCCCAAATGCGTTTCGGTCAGACCCTGCGCGAGCCTGTAATCTTCGTCGGCCAGCGCAGCAACGATCGCTTGAACCGTTTCCAAATGTTGCAGCATGACGGCGCGATGTTCTTGACGAGCCTCGGTG
>JBDTWG010000487.1:0-2814 GCA_040006855.1 Nitrospira sp. | reverse complement strand
GTGGCCTGCCGCAACCGAGCAGAGGCCTGTTTCAACCCAGGGTTGTCCGTGAGCGCCGTCTCGATCAGGCCATTCAGTTCGGGATTGCCGAACTGTTCCCACCAATGATCCTCCGGCCACTTCTGGAGCCGGCTCGTCACCTCCGCCAACGTCTCCGTCATTTCCGGCGGTCCAAGATATTGCGCAGGCTGATCGCCTTTCGGGATCCACGCACAGCTACCGAAGAGCAGCGCGCAGCCGATTCCGAGACAGATCGGCAACCGGCGCGCAATTGTTACAGGCACTCTCATGGCACCTCCTCAATCAATTCTTCAGCGCGCCGCTCCCTCAGCTCCTCGGCTGGAGTCGGCGTCAACGGCAAGTGGGTCGGATGAGCAAACCACACGAGGATGCCCAGCCCGACAAACATAAAACTGGCGACGAGAAAGGCATCGTTGAGGCCGAGAATCGCCGCCTCTTGCCTAATTAAAAATCCAAGCTTGGCCTGAATTTCCGGCGGTGACAGTCCCGCCGCTTCCAGTTTGGTCGCCAATTGTCCCATCGGATCGAAGGAGATCGACTGCCGTCCGCCAAAGTGATCGGCCAAATGCAGTTGATGGAAGTGGATCCGCCGGAACAGGACGATACCTTGGAACGTAATCCCGAAGGCACCTGCAGCGACACGTAAGAGATTGGCCACCTCGGCCGCGCGCATGACCAGCGGACCGGTCAGGCCATGCAGAATGAGCACGGTCACAGGCGTAAAGAACGATCCCAGAAACACACCTTCCACGGCCATGGGCCAGAACAGCTCTTCGTACGAATGCGGATCGTCGTATAGTCCGAGCCAATAAAAAGTCCAGGCAAACCCCAGACTGTTCAGACAAATCAGCCAGCGTGCATCGATGTATTTGCACAGCATGTGCATGACCGCGATCGCAGGCGCCCCCAGTAAGACCAGCGGCAGGAGCGCCAGCCCAGCCAACTTCGACGAATATCCCAGAATCAGCTGAATCTGTACGATCAACAGCGATAATAATCCCTGGATCGAGAAAAACCCGAGCGTGAGGCTGATGATCCCGATCACAAAATTGCGATGCATAAACAGTCGAAGATCCAGCGTCGGATGCCGCTCTCCGAGTTCCCAAATGATGAAACAGGGAAACGCCACGAGCAGAACCACCGCGATGACCTGAAGGAAGGGTGAATCCAGCCAATCGAAATCGTTGCCCATGTTGAGCAACGTCTGCAGTCCCAGCAAGAGCATGGCCAGCAGCACGAACCCGATCAAGTCGAAGCGGGCATACCGGCGTCGGAAACCTCGGCCGTACAATAGGGCACCCAGCGTGCCGACAATCACGAGCGTCAGCACAAAGTCCAGATAGAACAGAAACCGCCAGCCGAGCATATAGGCGATGTAACCCCCTACCGGCATCCCAATGGTGAAGGGCGTAATACTGAACAATCCCCACACCGTGAGCGCAACAGCCTTCAACCGCTTGGGATACTCGTTGAGCAACATCGATTGGGCAATCGGTAAGGTGATACCACCGGCGATACCCTGCACGATTCGGGCAGGAACGAATTGCGCGAGCGTTTGGCTGTCGCCGCACAAATAGGACGCCACGCTGTACACCATAAACGCCGCGATCAACAGGCGATAATCGCCGATCCGTCCTGACAGGTACCGCGCGAGGGGAAAGCCCAGAGCTAACCCGACCATGAAGTCAGTTTGCGCCCAGGTGAGAAAACTCGGCAATACCCCGCCCAGATCTCCGGCCACATGTGGCAATAGAGCGATATAGGAACCGGCGTTGAACAGGACGACGATGTGCGCCAAGCCGAGGGCGGCATTGAAGAGCACGAACCGCCATCCATGCAACCGCCTGAGATACACAGTCGCCATCGCCGAAATTTGTGCTCCTTAAAACGAGGGAGAATAACCCGATTGTTCAGACGGGGATTTTGTGTGTCCGACCGGCACTACCGACGGAGCGGGCTGTGCCGAGGGCGAGGAGACATGATGGGCCGCATAAATCGCCAATCCGGTAAACAGCATCCCTCCGATCAAATTCCCTAGCGTCACTGGAATCTGATTCCACAACCACCAGGTGGAGATGCTGATATTGCCTCCCAGCATCATGCCGACCGGAATCAGAAACATGTTCACGACCGCATGCTCGAAACCCTGTGAAAAGAACAGCAACGTCGGGCCCCATATGGCTAGAATTTTCCCGGAGAAGGACGTTGACATATAGGCCGCCACAACCGCCAGACTGACCATCCAGTTACAGAGCATCCCTTTGGTGAAGACCGCAAGGAGACCAGCGGAGCCATGCGACGCATAGTAGTTCGTCTTCGCCTCGGCGATCGCAATCAGTTTCGTACCGACCGCATTGATATGAGCATCTCCGGCGGTAGTGAGGGCAATCGCAAACAACCCTGCATACAACACGCTTCCAAGAAGATTGCCTAGAAACACCCAACCCAGATTCGCAAACACATGACGGAGGCCGGCATTCTTCTGACCATCGACCACCGCGACGGGGAGAAGCGCGAAACTTCCCGTGATAATCTCCGCTCCGAGTAGAATCGCCAGAGCTAATCCAAACGGAAAGAGCAGACTCCCGAGAATCCAATACCCCGTTTCGACTGCCACCGTCACCGCCATGCTCGTTCCGATGCCCAGATAGGCGCCGGCCAACATGCCTCGAAGTATGAGCTGACGCGGCGGCAAACTCAGCTTTAATGCGCCGCCCGCCAGCATACTGTCCACCACGCCGTATGGCTTCACATAGTCCATTGCATCCTCCTTGTGAACCGTTCGAGGCACGG
>JBDTWG010000486.1:0-2836 GCA_040006855.1 Nitrospira sp. | reverse complement strand
TGAAGACCCTTCGCCCGGCGCTTGCTGCACAGTCGCGTGAGTGGTGTGTATCGCTGATCATTAAAAAGGATAGCGCAAAACGGTAGGAGCGCAACCGCCGCATGTGGCTTGCTCAGATTTTCTCGTTGGACATGCAGTCAGCACCGTTTCTCGATGCGATGACGTGGGAAGTTATGCGGGGGGAAAACGGGTAATCGTGACGGGGTTATAGGTGAGCAATGGGCCATCCGGGCCACGGCGGCTGAGGGTGTGGCGAAGCCAAGCGGCATCGTTGCGGGAGGGGAAGTCAGCTCGATAATGGGCACCGCGACTTTCCTCCCGGCCGAGCGCGCTCACGGCGATAGTCAGCGCGATCTCCAGCAAGCATTGTACTTCAAGCGCCTGAATGAGGTCGGTATTGAAGACCTGTCCCTTGTCCTGGACGCACATCTGGTCTGCTCGGATCTTCAAGGCTTTGAGTGCGGTCACAGTTTCGCGCATGGACTGCTGCGTGCGGAAGATGCCGAGGTTGAGGCTCATGGTCTTGCCGAGATCGTCGCGAATCTGCCAGGCTCGCTCGGGGCCTGGATTGGTCAGCAGGGTTTTCAGCCGCTGTTCCTGGTTGCGCAGGATCCCCTCGGGAATGGGCTGGTGGTCACAATGCCGGATCGATTCGGCGGCTCTCGTGCCGGTCCGGCGTCCAAAGACGATGGTTTCGAGGAGAGAGTTGCCTCCCAAACGGTTGGCTCCATGCACGCTCAGGCAGGCGCATTCGCCTGCAGCGAACAGCCCCGGCAAATCGGTTTCACCCCAGGCATTGGCCTTCACGCCGCCCATTTGGTAATGGGCGCCGGGTCGTATGGGAATGGGGGTTTCGATCGGATCGAGTCCTGCAAATTCCAGGGACAACTCTCGGATCTGCGGGAGCCGTTCGAGGATTCGGCTGCGGCCGAGATGCCGAAGATCCAGCAGCACACAGCCGTCGACCCCTCGCCCTTCTTGAATTTCTTGGCCGATGGCCAAGGAGACTGTGGAGCGGGTCGCCAGCTCCATTTGTTCCGGCGCGTACCGTTTCATGAACCGCTCTCCAAGCGTGTTCAGGAGGTAGGCGCCTTCGCCTCTGGCGCCTTCGGTGATCAAGATGCCGGTGTCCTTCAATGTGGTCGGGTGAAACTGCACGAACTCCATGTCTTCGAGAGGGAGTCCTGCCTGATACGCCAAGGCCATGCCATCGCCGGTATTGATAACGGCATTGGTGCTGGTGGAGAAGACGCGGCCGCTGCCGCCGGTGGCGAGGATCACAGCCTTGGCGCGCATGGAATGCAATCCTCCGTGGACGAGATCCCAGGCGACCACCCCACAGCAACGTCCCTCTTCCATGAGTAATGCCGTGACGTACCATTCTTCATAGACCCGGCACCGGCGCTTCAACAGCTGTTCATACATGGCATGGAGCAGCGCATGGCCGGTCCGGTCTGCGGCGTAACAGGTTCTCGGAAATCCGGCTCCTCCGAACGGCCGCTGGGCGATTCGTCCCTCGGGGGTACGGCTGAAGATGACGCCCATGCGTTCCAGTTCCAAAATATCCTGCGGGGCTTCCCGGCACATGGCTTCGATAGCATCCTGATCCCCCAGGTAGAGACCTCCCTTGGCCGTGTCGTAGGCATGGGCTTCCCAGGAGTCTTGTTCGCCGATTGCCGCATTGATGCCTCCCTGGGCGGCCACGGAATGACTGCGAACCGGGTGAACTTTTGAGAGAAGGGCGACATCGACGTCCGGAGGAATGGCAATGGCCGCCCGCATGCCGGCGAGTCCTGCTCCAACGATTAAGATGTCATGCGTGATCATACGTGATGGATGTGGTGCCAGCGGTGAAGCAGGGCGATGGCCGATTTGCCAAGTTCGTGTAATGTCACTATTACCGAATGAAAATTAGGAAAACAAGGGAGAGAGATTCGGGTCGGACGCTTGGAAAACTCGAGCCTGCATGATAGGTTACTTGACGCCGCTTCGAATGAACGAGTGTGCCAACTTTTAGTAGGATTTTACTTCCATGCCACAGTCTAATTTTCTTGAGCCGAACGATACGTTTGTGCCCCGGCATATCGGTCCGACAGCGGCCGACATCCAGGAGATGCTGGCTGCATTGAGCCTGCCGTCATTGGAGGCGCTGGTCGAGGCGACTGTGCCGTCCGATATCCGGCTCCAGGGATCCCTCACGGTGCCCTCTCCCCGTGGCGAACTGGATGTGCTGGCGGAATTGCGCGGCTTGGCGGAACAGAATCACGTCTGGCGTTCCCTCATCGGGATGGGCTACTACGATTGCATCACTCCGCTGGTGATTCAGCGCAATATTCTGGAAAATCCCGCCTGGTATACCCAGTACACTCCGTATCAGGCCGAGATTGCGCAAGGGCGCCTCGAAGCGCTGGTCAATTTTCAGACCATGGTGGCCGACCTGACCGGACTGCCGCTTGCCAATGCGTCGCTCCTTGACGAGGCCACCGCTGCGGCGGAGGCGATGACGATGTGTGCGGCTATGTCCCGAGCGGCGGGACTAGAGCGCAAGAAATTTTTCGTCTCCGAGAACTGTCATCCGCAAACGATTGCCGTGATACAGACCCGTGCGGAACCGCTGGGGATCGTGGTGCACGTCGGCTCAATCACGTCGTTCGATCTTTCCAAGGGCGAGTTTTTCGGGACATTGCTCCAGTATCCGGCCACGGACGGGTATGTCGGCGATTATAGCGAGTTTGTCACCCGAGTGCATGCCGCCGGGGCCTATGTGGTGGTAGCGACTGATTTGCTGGCGTTGACCTTGCTGCGTCCTCCCGGAGAATTTGGGGCTGATGTGGCG
>JBDTWG010000485.1:0-2839 GCA_040006855.1 Nitrospira sp. | reverse complement strand
CGGATAAGCCATCAGTTTGAGCAAAAACAATTTACCTTCCTTTGCAACCGCAAACTTAAGATTACTTCGACTTTTCAAACACCAATCGACATACTCTTTTTTTCCTTGCATGAATGAACGTAGAACAGTGCGTTTGTATATCTTGTTTTTCTTCCCCCAATGAGATCCTGGTACATATTCCGTCGGACCGTTGTCAGCGTTCAGTGGCTCTAAGGGGACAATCAAGTTGCACTCTTCGCTGATACGACAATGGGAATCTGTGTGAAGAATTTGTGAATCATTATTGGCCTCTGATATCAACACAGAAATATCGGTTATTAAAGAGCTTGTTCCCAAAATCTCAATGAGTATTTCTTTATTTTTGGTACAAAACTCTTGAAGTATCTTTCTTGCGAGCAAGCTGTCATGAACACCGATAGCGCGTCTTTTAGAAAGTAGCGTGAAGGTTTTGACTTTTTCTCCTTCTTTTTGAGTAACAAACGCTTTCATCTCATCAATAAGCGATTGACTAATCGTGTTCCGAAAAATAAGAAAACCATTTTCTTCATAGGATTTTACTTGCTTATTGCATGAACCTGAAATTTCTACAAACTCTGCATTCATTGGCTTACCTTTTCTTTATGCATAACGGATCCTGCTCTACTACGAGTACCACATCGACCATTGGCAAGCAGGACGCTTATGATCTATCCGGCAGTTTGACAGGTTCGTTGAGCCACCTTACTGCATCGGGCTGCCTGTCCCAAAACTGAAGGGTTGGGATTAATGACGGCAGTAGTCGATGGCATAGCGTACTGTGCGAGAGAAGAGTATTGTAATCCCAAGGCGGCATTCGATCCCCAAAACCGGGCCGTGTTGAGACTGCAAAAGTTTTTCCATTCAAGCGTTCGTTTCCCTCCTTTCCGTTGAAGCATTCCTATTAGGCGTTCTCTTACGCTGCCAGGCTCGATGGGAAGCGTCTTCGCGCCCGTCGTCGAAAGCCATCCCTGTAACGTCTCGTTAATCAACTCCGTCTCGCAGTCTGAACGTGGACGTGATCAGAAACATAAAGAATGAGCATCACATCGGCTCAGACTTCATTCGCAAATTTGACCCCGCACCTTGATTTCAGTACTTCCTGCGCATATTCGTCGAGGGAACACAGAAGTCGAAACGGCCGCACCCGGGCACCCAGGTCGTCACGAAGGCATACTCCAGACAGATGTGTGCCGATGCTGTGCCAGATTCAGCCACAGACGGACCTGCTCCCGCGGGCTACTATAGTGTTTTTTGCCATGAATTGAATCTTTCTTCCAGGTTGAACAAGAAAACCTTCAATCCAGCGCAGAAAAACCAGTCAAAACATTTCCTTTTGCGGGCAAGAACCGATAAGAGCATTCGTTCTGATCGAGTGGACAACACCAATGTGGAACCAACACATTGGCAGATGACCAGACGTGTCTATCGGACCGGATGTTTTCATGAAATATGTCTGTACTTCCAGGCTGACTTTGAAATGACCATTCAGCTTGGTAGTCTCCCGGTTCGCACCTGTTTGGAGAACAGGTCTGCCGGATGTCCCATCTGGAGTATGCCATAGGGGATAGGATTCAAAATGCCGAGCAGGGCGTGGACATTAGAAGGTCAGATTCTTAGACAATCACTATTGCTTAGATGACAATGTTTTTAAAATCTGTAATGCTGCCACCCCTATAACCTAGGGGTGACCCCAGAGTTATTCAGCCAAAGACAACCAAGGATTCTTCTTAAAACCGAGTATGAAAATGGGTGAAGTGGAGTCTATTGCAATCATGGCATTCGCCATTCGCCTGAACCCTCTTTTAGCCTGTAACTAGTTGGGGGTCTCTTCTGAATTTATATTGGTAGGCACTTTGCACAATTCGAGGCAGCCAGTTATCGGCATTAAAGGTTGCCACATAACTCATCCCCAACGAGGGTTTCCAACTATATTTGTACTCATTGTATACCGCACCGAGTTCGTAACGAGTACAACCAAGTTTTGTAAATCCTCTTTGCATACTTTTTACGTCAAGCAACCAAATCGGTGAGTATTCAGCAAAGGCAGGATCGAATCCTGATTGAATTGAATAGTAACGATTCCGATCGATAATCTGGAGCACCCCGGCAATGGTTACATCATTGCATCGAAGCTGGAACACTTCAGCCTGCCCTTTATTGCTAAGCATGGCCGTGGCCTCCTTGAGGAAGGCAACGTTTTGGCTCGTGAGGATCGTTTCCTTACCCTTTTGTAAGAAACGCAGGTAATGCAAATCGATCAATTCGTCAAAGGCAGAGGTGAACTCCTTTCCTTGACACACACGATATTCAACCAAGCCCTTCTCAAGCAATCTCCGCTCCGCTTGCCGAATATGTTTTCTCCGTGATTTACTGACTCGTAATAAAGGATCCAGGTTTTCTGAGTCAGCCTCAACCCACGCACGCTGACACTGTGGCTCAGCAAGGCCGCGATCGATAAGCTCCATTGTAAAAGTCGACTCATCAGACATTTGCCGAAGATGAATGAAACCATTTGTTTGCCTGTCGGAGCAAAGCGCCGCTACGACTTCTTTGCATAGCTCCATGTCACTCGGATCGGCAAGGAGTATATCGTTATAAGTGGACATCCGGTGTCCAAGAAACTGAGTCACTCGCAACATCGACCCCATTATTTCCTGTTCAAAAAAGGGAAAAATCGCCACAGGTCGGCCATCGGAATCCTCAACGAGCTTCACCGCCAATTGCTTTTGGGGATCGTCCGCCAAAACCTGTTCACACCAGATCCGATTCCACGTCCAGGACTGAAATACGGTAGGACCGCCGGAGGCGGCTTCAAAGGTTT
>JBDTWG010000484.1:0-2845 GCA_040006855.1 Nitrospira sp. | reverse complement strand
GGTCATTCGAGGCGCCGGCTGGCAGAATGAAACTCCGACCGTTCGCATCTTTACCCGCGTGGACAGCGATCCGACGATTCGGAATGAATCGACTGGGTTTCGATGCGCGATGGATGTCCCGAAGTAACTCATTTGTCACCGTGCCCCTTCATTGAGTGACGCATGTCATGGCCAATTCCGGCTTCAATGGGCTGACCGTCGCGTCGTTCGAGTCGCGTATGGCGGCGGAGATGACACGGCTGATCGAACGCCATGGCGGAAGGCCGCTGGTGGCGCCGGCATTGCGTGAAATTCCGCTGGAAGATAATTCCGCCGCCATCCGGTTCGGCGAGCAACTCCTAACGGATGGCCTCGACGTGCTTATCCTGCTCACGGGAGCCGGCACCAGCAAGCTGTTTGAGATCCTGCACAGCCGGCATTCCAAAGATAAGATCACGAGCGCCCTGCAGAACACCATGCTGATTGCGCGCGGCCCCAAACCGGTCGCCGCACTCAAAGGTCTAGGGTATCAACCGACCTTGACCGTGCCAGAACCGAATACCTGGGTTGATGTCGTGTCGACTCTAGATGCGTTCCGTCCCGTGAAGGGCCTGCGCGTGGCGGTACAAGAGTACGGTCTGCCGAATCTTGATTTGCTGGAGGCATTGAAGCAGCGCGGAGCCAAGGTTGTCTCGGTACCGGTCTACCGATGGGCACTCCCGGAAGATACCGCCCCATTGAGGCAGGTGTTAGGTGAGCTACTGGCGGGACATGTTCAGGTGATGCTGGTGACCAACGCGGCCCAGATCGATCACGTCATGCAGGTCGTGGAACAGGAAGGACAGTCGACGCAGTTCAGAGAGTCCTGCAAGAAGCTGGTCGTCGCTTCCATCGGCCCCACCGCCAGTGAACGCATCCGAAGCCACGGCCTGCCGGTGGATTTCGAGCCCTCCCACGGCAAGATGGGCATTCTCGTCAAAGAGACAAGTGAGCAGGCTCACCGTATCTTGGCAGCGAAACAGTGATGGACGAGACTCTTGCGTCGTGCACAACACTCCTCTTAGAGAAACCACGCCAGGATACGCTGCTCGCGCACCAATCGAGCGAAGCGAAGCACAATCACTTGGGCTCGGCCGTCGGCGCTCCCGTTGCTTCGTTCACATCCCGCGCACAACGAAAGCCCATCCAGTTCATCTTGGTGCTGGGGTCCGTCCCGTTGCGTTGCGCGGCACGCACACTGGGTGTACTGTCGATCCAGCCACCGCCGCGAAAACTTCGTTGCGTACCGGTCTCCGGACCCTTGGGGTTCTTGTCAGGACCGGTGGCATAGTATTTCGGGTCGAACCAATCCGCGACCCATTCAGCCACATTGCCGGCCATCTGAAACGCGCCATACGGGCTGGCGGCATTGTCATACTTGTCGACCGAGATGATCGGCGGATAGAGCAACAGGCGCTCCGGACGATCGCGCACCGGTCCCGACAGACCGGTCCGGCCGAAGTTGGCTCGCGACAGACCGGCCATTTGATTGCCCCACGGATAGATGCGCCCATCCTCGCCGCGAGCCGCTTTTTCCCACTCGGCTTCTGTCGGCAAACGCTTGCCCGACCACTTGCAATAGGCTTCTGCGTCAAACCACGACACGTGCATGACCGGATGACTGACCATGGTGTCCTGAAAATTCCCGCCATCGTACTGCCAATCGATGAGGGGGTCACGATTCGAGGCCAACACGAATTTCAAGAATTGCACCGTGGTCACTTCGTACTTGTCGATCTCATAGGCATCCAGATAGACCTTGCGCTGCGGGAATTCGGCCAAGTAGGAATTTTTATCGACCTTTTTGTCACTCCCCCGCAAAAACTCACCCGCAGGAATACGGATCATCTCGTCATGCGCCGGCAGCTTGATCCGTTCGGCGGCCAGTTTTTTCCCCTCCGGCGTCCATTCCCTGGTCACGTCGGCAACGTCCAATGCGTACAGGCAGTTGTTCATCCCCAAAACGCCCGCCACCATGGCCCATGCAATTGTCCCTACCATTCGCACAATCACAGCCCTCCTTGTCCCGGTCCACACGTTACATCGGCTGTTGCGCCGGTGCCGGAGAAGCCGGCAGCTGATCAAACTCTTCCAACGGTTCGAAATTGAGTGGCAACTGGAACAGATAATCGATCACCGGGCGCAATTTGACATGCTGATACTCGACGATCCAACTCCCGTCTTTCTTCGCCAGTTTCATCGGGAAGTGAATGTCCGTGGCCAGCCATTGATAATAGACTTCCGTCCGCTCCCCTTGCTTGACCGTGACTTCGTAGAGGGTGGTCGGATGGCCCTCTCGCGTTTCTGTCCCGATCTCTTCACGTGAGACTTCGCCTTCCAGCCGCTCCGACACTTGCAGGTCTTGCTCGGGACTGTACGGCAGGGTCTTGAAATGCTTCATCCGCGACAGCAACAGCCACACCACCTTCTTATCTTTCCGCACGATGCTGACATTGACCGGTCCCATCGAATGGTGTTCGATCCGCCACATGTTGTCGCGATAGTAGATGTTAGATTTTTGGGTGCGACCATTCATCTTGGTCACTTGATCGGCCGTAAATTCCAACGCGTCGGCCTCGATGGCACCGCAGATCAAGAGAGTCGCCAATAATAACCAGGGCTTGAAACAGCGCATCCCGTCTATCCTACCGGGGTCACATGTGAATTTTCCAGCGCTCTTGCTCTGCATGAATGCGTCTCCCGAACCCATCCTCGCCAATCAACCCGTCAATCTCCCGCTCTCACCTATCCCCAAGTGCAGCGCCAACCCCACGCAGACCCGCAGTGGTCCGGACTGTTCCTCTGGTGATCGATAAGTGTATGTGAT
>JBDTWG010000483.1:0-2849 GCA_040006855.1 Nitrospira sp. | reverse complement strand
GTCATTACCCCCGTCTCCGCCGAATACTTTCACGATGCGCTCCAGTCTGCTCAAGAGAGCGGCGCTCAGGCCCTGATTCTCCGCCTGAATACGCCCGGCGGCCTCGATACCTCGATGCGCCTCATGATCAAGGACATTACCGCCGCCGGCATTCCAGTAATCGTCTATGTGTCGCCGTCCAGCGGACGGGCCGCCTCTGCCGGCGTTTTTATCACCATGGCAGCCCACGTGGCGGCGATGGCTCCCGGCACAAACATCGGCGCGGCCCATCCGGTTGCGATGGGCGGCACCGAGATGGATAAGACGATGAAGGAGAAAGTGGAGAACGATTCTGTGGCTTACATCAAAACAATCGCCGAGCAACGGGGACGCAATGTGGCTTGGGCAGAGGATGCCGTTCGCAAGAGCCTGTCCGTGACGGAGCGTGAAGCGCTGAAATTAAAGATCATCGACCTGATTGCAGAAGACCTGCCGGCATTGCTGAAGCAACTGGACGGCCGTTCGATTTCACTCCCAAGCGGCACGAGGGTGCTGCACACAGCGGGGGCCTCCCTACGCGAGTTCCCGATGAGCCTCCGCCTGGAATTTCTCAAGACGCTCAGCGATCCCAACATCGCCTATCTGCTCATGACGCTCGGCACTGTCGGACTCATCGCCGAGTTGTATAACCCCGGCGCAATTTTGCCCGGCATTGTCGGCGCCATCAGCCTGATTCTGGCGTTTTATTCCTTACAATCGCTACCGGTCAACTATGCCGGCGTGCTGTTATTCATCCTGGGAATCGTATTTCTTATTTTGGAAGCCACAGTCACGAGCTTCGGCTTGCTGGCTATCGGCGGGATCATCTCGATGCTCCTCGGATCAGTCATGTTGATCAAGACCGATGTGGAGTTCCTGCAAATTTCTTGGACGGTCATCCTGCCGGTCGTGGCACTGGCTGCCGGTGTCACGTTTTTTCTGGTGGGAATGGGGATGCAAGCCATGCGGCGTCCTGCGGTCACCGGACGCGAGGAACTGGTAGGCATGGTAGGGATCGTCACAACGGCGCTTACACCGCACGGGCAATTGGCCGTGCATGGAGAACTGTGGCAGGCCGTCAGCGATCTGCCGCTCCAACCCGGCGAGGAAGCCGAAGTCACCGGCATCGAGGGGTTGCAGTTGTCCGTCAAACCAGTGCAGAAGAAGGGGGTCTGATATGGGTCCGCTCGCAAGTCCGCTCTTGCTCCTCTTTCTCGTGGTCGTCCTGATCCTGATGGGATTCAACGTGCTCCGCGAATATGAGCGGGGCGTGATCTTTCGATGGGGCCGGCTGGCCAAGGGGCTCGTCGGGGGAAACGGTCCCGGTGTCGTGATCATCATCCCGTTCATCGACAAACTGGTGCGCGTCAGCTTGCGGACCGTGACGATGGACGTGCCGCCACAGGACGTCATCACAAGAGACAATGTCACCGTGAAGGTGAACGCGGTCATTTACTTCCGGGTCGTGGACCAGGAGCGGGCTATCATTCAAGTTGAAGACTATCTCTACGCCACCTCCATGATGTCACAGACGACGCTTCGCAGCGTGCTCGGACAGAGCCAGCTCGACGATTTGCTCTCGAAACGGGAACAGATCAACGCGGATCTTCAACGCATCATCGATCAACAGACGGAGCCCTGGGGAATCAAGGTCAGCGCGGTCGAAGTGAAAAATGTCGACCTTCCCCAGGAAATGCAACGGGCCATCGCGCGCCAAGCTGAAGCGGAACGCGAACGTCGCGCGAAGGTCATCCATGCCGAAGGTGAATTCGAAGCCTCCCGACGCCTGGCGGACGCCGCCGACGTGATCAGTCGTAACCCCGCTGCCCTGCAGCTCCGTTATCTGCAAACCCTGGTCGAAATTGCCGCCGAGAAGAATTCGACCACTATCTTCCCCATCCCCATTGATACAATCGCCCCCTTCCTAAAGCACTGGGCAAAACAGGCCGAGCCGTAGCTTGCTGGGCCAGTCCGTCGCTCGCTGTCAGTCACCCGCTTGATCGCTTTGTGTTCACCTCACCCCTCTCTTCCGAGGCGAGACGATACCGTGCCTGCATCTCTGTCATGATCTACGCAGGACGATTCACAGCCTGTGGAAGATTCTACGAATACGTATGTGAGCCATCGAGATACTGCAATCGGCCAGGGTATGCCGTACCACTGAAATGCTTGTCGTTTGAATCAAGAAGATGTATGGTGCCTCGGACCGCTGACAACAAGGTCAGTGTGGGGCACAGATTACAATTCACTGGGAGGTTTCTCATGCCAAAACAACCAAGCGGGCGCGGGTCGGTAAAGATCGGAACGGCGGCCATAGCGATTAAGAACAAATTGAAGGGCGTCAAGATCATCGACTGGCATGAAGTCGGCACACCCCATCCGGAAGTGATCACCGGCACCGTGCAGACGGGCGTGGCAAACTTCAAGACCAATGTGGCGGCCTTGACCAAGCTGAAGGAATTGCGCGATCTGAATATCTTAATCCACGGCACTCCGCGGCCTGACATCGCCCAGATCAAGTTCACGTTGCGAGGCTAGACATTTCATGCAAGGGCCTGCCGGCAAATTCCCCACGTTGCAAGTGCACCCCGGCAGACGCTGCAATCTGCAGTGTCTGCATTGTTATTCCGACTCCGGGCCGGCGGTGACCGAACAGTTGGATATCAAGGTGCTGCGTGGGGTCGTGGCCGATGCGGCCACAATCGGGTACAGGGTCATGTCGGTGTCGGGCGGAGAACCGCTCTTGTATCCTGCGCTCGGAGAGCTGCTTCGGGGCGCGCATGTCGCGGGGCTGGTCACCACTGTGACGACAAACGGCATGTTGCTCGATC
>JBDTWG010000482.1:0-2864 GCA_040006855.1 Nitrospira sp. | reverse complement strand
AGGGATGGGCTTGAGGCGGCGCGTCGAGAGGTTGAAGCGGCGGGCGGCCGCGCCCTGGTCGTTCCCACCGATGTGGCCTGTCCCGAGCAAGTAGAGGCTGCGGCTGAAGCCGTGGAAGGCCACTTTGGCCCCATCGATGTCTGGGTCAATAATGCGATGGCATCGATTCTGTCGCCCGCCATAGAAATTACCGCCGAGGAATTCCGTCGAGTCACGGACGTGACCTATCACGGTTATGTGTACGGTACCCTGGCTGCTCTCCGGCGGATGCGACCCCGCGATCGCGGCGTGATCGTGCAAGTAGGCTCGGCGCTGGCGTATCGTTCCATCCCCCTCCAGTCCGCCTACTGTGGTGCGAAACATGCCGTGCAAGGGTTTGTCGACTCGGTGCGCTCGGAGCTGATTCACGACGGGAGTGATGTCCACATCACGACCGTTCAGTTGCCGGCGGTCAATACTCCGCAATTCAGTTGGATCAAATCGCGCATGCCGCGTCATCCCCAGCCGGTTCCTCCGATCTATCAGCCGGAGGTGATTGCGAGAGCAATTCGTTGGGCTGCTCACCATCGGCGTCGTGAGGTCTGTGTGGGCTGGCCGACGGTCAAAGCCATCATGGGCAACAAGTTCATTCCGGGGTTGTTGGATCACTACCTTGCTTGGATCGGGTACAGCGCGCAACAGACGGATCAACCGATCGATCCAGACCGTCCTAACAACCTTTTCGCGCCATTGCCTGGAGATTATGGGGCGCATGGCCGATTCGATGAGGGGGCGCGGGAGATGAGTCTGCAGTTTTGGCTGAACCGCCATCGGGGTTGGCTGGGTGCTGCGGCGGTCGGTGTGGCTGCTTTAATAGCTCACCGCTGCTTGAAACAGCGGAACGGTGATCGTCGAGAGCAGCCGACTGCGGCTTTCTCCAGCCGAGGAAGCCGACGAATGAAGGAGGAGATCTATGGGTGATCATGAACGGTTTATTGTAGGCATGAGTGGGACAGCGTTGCTGCTCAGCGGTGTAAAGAGGGGCGGGTGGCTGGGCATGGCCGCGGCGGCAGCGGGGAGTGGGCTGCTCTACATGGGGGCGACGGGCAGAAATCCATTGGCCCAGGCGGCGGGCATTCATGTGGTGCAGACCAGGCACGGCCGTCGCCGCATTGAAGTGGTGAAGAGCATGACGATCAATCGTCCGGCAGCAGAATTGTTTGCCTTTTGGAGAGACTTTCGAAATCTTCCGCACATCATGCCGCATCTGCGCTCGGTAGATGTGCTCACGGAGCAGCGTTCCCATTGGGTCGCCAACGCTCCCGCGGGACTCACTGTTGAGTGGGACGCTGAAGTCGTCAATGAGAAGCCGGGAACCCTGATCGCATGGCAATCCTGTGAAGGCAGCGACGTGGCCAATTGGGGAGTCGTCCGGTTTGCCGAGTCGTCCGGCGGACGGGGTACCGAAGTGAAGGTTGAGCTGGAATACGAATCGCCGGCCGGCACGACCGGTGTGGCATTGGCCCGGGTGTTCGGCGAGGAACCATCCCAGCAAGTCGAAGATGGGTTGCGGCGCTTTAAACAGATTATGGAGACAGGCGAAGTTCCGACGATCGAGGGGCAGCCACGAGGCCATGAGCCCCAGACCAAGTGGTTCAACAGGTCGGCCTCAAGATCAAAGGAAGGCTTGTCATCTTTTCACACTTCTCCGAACATGAGGTCTGCATTATGAAAGCTGTCTGCTGGTATGGCGCTCAGGACGTCCGTGTCGAGACCGTCGATGACCCTCATCTCATCAATCCGCACGATGCCATCGTCAAAGTCACCCTGACGGCCATCTGCGGATCGGATCTGCATTTATATAATGGGTATAACCCTTCGATGAAAAAAGGCGATATCCTCGGGCACGAATTCATGGGCGAGGTGGTAGAGACCGGCTCGGCTGTCACTTCACTGCATATCGGGGATCGGGTCGTGATTCCCTTTGCCATCGCCTGCGGACAATGTTTTTACTGCTGCCGCCAGCTGTGGTCGCTCTGCGACAATACCAACCCCAATGCGGCCATGCTGGAAAAGCTCTATCAGGACTCGACGGCCGGGCTATTCGGATATTCGCACCTGTTCGGCGGCTACGCGGGTGGGCAGGCAGAATATGTGCGCGTGCCCTTTGCCGATGTCGGCGCATTACGCGTCCCACCTGAGTTTAACAACGAGCAGGTCCTGTTTTTATCCGACATCTTTCCAACGGGGTATATGGCGGCGGAAAACTGCGCGATCCAGCCTGGTGACACCGTGGCCGTGTGGGGTTGTGGTCCGGTCGGGCAATTCGCAATCCAAAGCGCGCGCCTCCTGGGAGCGGAACGAGTCATTGCGATTGATCGATTTCCAGAGCGCCTGCGCATGGCTCAACGCTCGGGCCGTACCGAGGTGATCAACTATGAGGACATGGATGATGTCGTGGACCGGCTCCGTTCGATGACCGGCGGTCGCGGGCCGGATGCCTGCATCGACGCAGTGGGCATGGAAGCCCACGGGACGACCTTAGCGGCGTGGTACGACCGGGTGAAACAATCCGCCTACCTCGAATCCGATCGGCCGATCGCATTGCGCGAATGTATCTATGCCTGTAGGAAAGGCGGCACCATTTCGATCCCCGGGGTCTACAGCGGCTTCATCGACAAGATTCCCTTCGGCGCGGCATTCGGGAAAGCGCTGACGTTCAAGATGGGCCAGACACATGTGCATCGATACATGCGGCCGCTGCTTGAGTTAATTCAATCAGGGGCAATCGACCCGTCATTTCTCATCACTCATCGTGTTCCACTGAGTCAGGCCCCGGAGGCCTACGACATGTTCTGTAACAAAGAAGATTCCTGTATCAAAGT
>JBDTWG010000481.1:0-2885 GCA_040006855.1 Nitrospira sp. | reverse complement strand
CAGGTGAGGTGCGCTACTTATGACTCCTCGTCTTCGACATGCTCAATGGACTGTTGGAGCGCCGCCACGAACGCCGCCGGATCAGCCAAGTCGCTCTCTCTCAGTTGGAATTCAGACACCAGCACACCATCTTTGTCGACCACGATCAAACGGTACCCCTGTTTCATGGTCACTCCTCTTGTGATTCGGTTCGATGCCAGCTCGGAGCTGTGATCCAACTTACGCCTGTTACGCCTGGACAGACGAGGATCCGGCGTGGGCAGGATACGCTGTTGCGGTGGATGAGACAACGCACGATTCCACTCTGCCGGTGGCCTTGACCTGGCTGGGCCTTCCGAGGCGTCGTTCA
Source organism: Nitrospira sp. (assembly GCA_040006855.1). Classification (GTDB taxonomy): domain Bacteria; phylum Nitrospirota; class Nitrospiria; order Nitrospirales; family Nitrospiraceae; genus Nitrospira_A. Next base: position 2,536 of record JBDTWG010000481.1, on the reverse strand, counting down.
GTGAAACCAGAACATGGCGGATCGGGCATGGCTTGACTCCCATTTTCCCCGGCTCCTATAATTCGGCGATTCGGACGCGGCAACCACCTGATTTGACGTAGAGAATGGCTGAGTTTACGCATTTCAATGAGTCGGGGCGGGCACGCATGGTCGATGTCGGGGCGAAGGCCTCAACCGAGCGTCTTGCGACCGCGCAAGCGACGGTATTTCTTCAGCCGGACACCCTTGAAAAGATTCAACATGGCAAAATCGCCAAGGGGGATGTGCTGGCGGTGGCCCAGGTCGCCGGGGTCATGGGGGCCAAGAAGACGCCGGATCTCATCCCGATGTGCCATCCCATTCTGCTGACCAGCGTGGATATTTCATTCAAAGAAGTATCTCAACCGGATCGTGAGGGGCGTTGCTCGATCACGATTACGGCGACGGCCAAGACCACCGGACCGACCGGGGTGGAAATGGAAGCGATGACGGCGGCCTCCGTGGCCGCATTGACCATCTATGATATGTGCAAGGCGGTGGACCGGGGCATGAGTTTCGGCGACATCTGCCTCCTATCGAAATCAGGCGGGAAATCCGGCACCTATATGCGGCCAGCCTAAGCCGATCATGAGAGCTTATTTCACAGCGAGAGAAGGTGGAGTTGTGACATGGTGACGGTGCGACTCTTCGGCATGACGAAGATGTTGGCGGGGAATCAGGGAACGCTGTCACTGGCGCTTCACGGGGGAAAACGGGTCAAGGACCTGGTCGCTGTGATTGAATCCGCCTATCCAAAGATCGGCGAATTGCTGCAGAAGAAAAAGGTGCTTGTGTCGGTCAATCAGGACATTGCGCACGAAGATCTTGAAGTCAAAGATGGAGACGAAATTGCGCTGCTGCCTCCCTTTGCGGGCGGAAGCCGATAGGAGCGACCTATGGGTCTCGAACAGGTTACCAAGGCTGATCCTCCTCTCGTGGATGATGACGCGATGCTGGTCCGCGTGCAACGGGAAGATTTCTCGATTGACGAGGAGCTTCGCCGGGTGCGCCAGCGCTCCAAGCGGATCGGCGGCATTGCCATGTTTCTGGGCACGGCCCGCGACCGCTCGAAGGGGAAGGATGTGGACAGCATCACCTTTGAACATTACGAAGGCATGGCGCAGAAGAAGTTGCGCGAGATTCGTGCGCGCGCGTTGAAGGATTTTGACGTGATCGAAATGCTCGTCCTGCACCGGTATGGCGAGATCGGCATCGGAGAGAATATCGTCTTGATCATCGCGGGTGCCGAACATCGGGCTGAGGCCTTTCAGGCCTGCAAGTGGGCGATCGACGAACTGAAGCAAATCACGCCGATTTGGAAACTCGAACACACCCCCGAAGGGGAGGTGTGGGTCGAGGAGCACCCATAGCCCCCTCAGGGGTGAGTAGTAGGGAGTAGGAGGCAGTTGCCTTCGAGTCACTATGGATCACACCACGCTCGATACGCCCACTCCTACGATCCACGACCGGTTGGGGCGCCCGCTCCGCAGTCTGCGTCTCTCCGTCACAGACCGCTGCAACCTTCGGTGCAAATACTGCATGCCCGAAGACGACTACGCCTGGCTGCCGCGCGACACCATCCTGACCTTCGAGGAGATGGCTGAACTGACGGCGGTCTTCACCGACTTGGGTGTCGACAAGGTGAGGCTGACGGGCGGGGAACCGCTGCTACGCCGGGACCTGCCGCGTTTTGTCCGACAGCTCTCCGAGAATCGCCGGATTACCGAAATTGCCTTGACCAGCAACGGCGTGCTCATGGCGGACCAAGCCGCCGATCTGTCGTTTGCGGGGTTGAATCGCGTGACGATCAGTCTGGATACGCTGCGCCCAGACCGATTTCGCGCGTTAACGAAGCGTGACCTTCACCACCAAGTGTTCGATGGCATCAAAGCCGTGGTGCAAGCCGGATTTCCATCGCTGAAATTCGACACGGTCGTGATGAAAGGCTACAACGACGACGAACTCATCGATCTCATCGAATACGGGAAAACCGTCGACGGCGAGGTACGGTTCATTGAGTATATGGATGTAGGCGGCGCCACGGACTGGTCCATGGGCAAAGTGCTGTCGCGAGCTGAGATGCTGGATCACATAGGCCGGCATTATGGTGAGGTCAAGCCGATCGTCGAGAACTCGGTCGCACCGGCTGAACGGTTCGTCCTCCCGGATGGCACTAGCTTCGGCATTATACCTTCGACCACGACGCCGTTCTGTCGTTCCTGTGATCGCAGCCGGCTCACAGCGGATGGAATGTGGTACCTCTGCCTCTATGCCAAGGACGGTCTCGACCTGCGGGCCCCGCTACGGGCGGGCCGCTCCCGCGACGAAATGAAGGCCCTGATCACCGAGGCCTGGCAAGGGCGGGCAGACCGGGGAGCCGAAGAACGAAAAGCCTTGGAAGCGCTGGGATTGCGGGAACAACGACTCATTGAGATCAACCGCCTCCGTGAAGATCCCCACTTGGAAATGCATGCGCGAGGGGGATGACCGTCAGTTCGTGCTGCTCCCAAGCGCCGGA
>JBDTWG010000480.1:0-2889 GCA_040006855.1 Nitrospira sp. | reverse complement strand
ATAGGCGACGAAAAAAAGGAGGAAGAGCACGTACGACATGCCCGTCGCAGCGCCTGCGACTCCGGAGAGTCCCAGTCCCCCTGCAACCACCGCGAGGGCGAGAAAGACCCAGGACCAATAGACGACGACCGGTCTACGCACGAGTTCGCTTCCTTCCACCACGCATCCGATTCATGTTGCGAGGCCATGCAGGGGCTTCCACACATGAGGTGGCTCATCGCACCTCCACCTCCACCGGCAACACATGGGTAATCATGGCGTCGCGGCGGTCCTTCTCTCGCACGATCGGCTGGCTGCGACCTTTGGCATCGGTGGCGCGCGCCATCAGGGTGTAGTGACCGGCTTGCGCCGGGGTGTCCCAGTCGTAGTCCCACAAACGCCAGGCATAGGGCACGGCCTGATCGATGAACCGTACGGCCTGCCACGACCTACCCCCTTCGGTGCTGAGTTCCACCTTCGTCACCTCGGTTTCGCCGGCCCAGGCCGCACCCACCACCCGATAGTGCGAGCGAGCGGGAATCACCTCATGGAGGGTGGGACGGGCGATTTCAGACTTCACCTGGATCTCGGAGACGGGGACTAACGTAGGGAGCCCATGGCGGCGCTCCCACACCGCATACATGAACGTCTGGAAATACCCATCGAACGGGCGATCCGTCAGGATAATTCGGCTCAGCCATTTGACCGATGCCATGCCGTACCACCCAGCCACGACCGCGCGCACCGGAAACCCATGCGCCGGAGTGAGGTCCTTGCCGTTCATTCGATAGGCCAGGATGACCTCGGGCCGGAGCGCTTTCTGCAAAGGCAAGCTGCGGGCATAGGAAATCACGCCTGGTGTTTTCGGATCAGGATCGTGGAATTCGCCGGTATCGGCTCCTTCCAGGATCACGTCCACGGCCTGGTCCTTCACGCCGGCACGGGCCAACAGATCGGCCAATCTCACCCCGGTCCATTCGGCATTGCTCACTCCGCCTAGCTCCCAGCGAATGCTGGTTTGCGGCGGTTTCAGGAACACCCGACTGTTGCCGGAACATTCCAGCAATGCCGTCACATTCACCGACGGCATGTCCCGAAGCTCGTCATAGCTGATCTGCAGGGGCTGGGAGACCGCCCCCGCGACCGTGAGCGTCCAATCTTTCGTAAGCAGTTCAGGCACCCCAAAGTGGGTGCGGACATAGAACTGCTCATTGGGCGTCAGAAAGGTGTTCAGCGTCGAAAATGGAAATTCCAAATTATCGGGGTTGCGCTGCCTGCTGATCAGACCGGCCCCGTGGCCCTCCTGGCCAAGCCTTCTGCCTGGCTCCCGCGCGGCCGCGAGCAGGGTTGCCCCGAGACTATTGGTGAGAATAGGCACCGCTCCCGCGGCGCCCAGTAGGAATGTTCGCCGGTTGACTCCCGGCTGGAGTGACCCTTGTTGTTCCTGTTCCATGTGGCCGATTTCATGCCTTCGGGTCATCTCAACGCTTACTTCAATTCTTTGTTCGTGGGCAGTCCCGCCCCCTTACCTCGCCGTTATGCCCTCAAGGACATTTCACATGGTCGGGGATCTTCCGCCTCCGGTTCCCGCATTCCAAAGCCCGGCTGGAGAGACTGGCCGGGCGTCACCGATCCACCGCCTCCAGCACCCGTTTGACCTCGCCGTCCCCCATTTCATGGCTTCGTTCCGATCGCAGGTCGTCGAAATCGCCACGAATGGCTTTCAGCGCATCACGCTCGACATCGATTTCACTGGCGGTCCGCACGCCCAGGCGTCGAAACACGGGAACGGGAGGACACCATCCCTGCACGGCATGTTGCAGCAGAAAGCCGGCCACCACAGCGGTAAGCAGGAAAAACCGGCGATCGACGAATGCGCCGAGCCCGAGTCCCACCAAAGAGATCGAGGCGGCATTGGCCTCCAGCGTCCGTTCGACGTCCCATTCATGGTCCAACTCTTCGAGGCGCCGACTGATGTCCCCGTCTCCTTGTTTCGCAAAATGGGAGATATTGCGTTCAGTCTGACGGCGAATGCGTGCATTGATTTCTTCATCGGTATGTTGCTCAACGCGAGTCGTGGTGGCTGGTATCATGCATTCCTCCCCATTGATACGAGGGTGATGAGATTGTGATCCGGCCGCGCGACAGAATGGATTCCCTGCTCCGGTTCCATTGGCGTGTTTTATCCTCTGGCGAATCGGGTCGTCGGCGGCCTCCCTACTGCGGCAGAGATTCACGTGGCCATGGATGTGTAGCGGCGCTGCCAGGGCATGCGAAGGTTCGCATAATCCGCGGCGATCTCCGGCCGATGCGGGATCAACGCGCTTCCCCTAGGCTGCCTGATCCGGTGGAGCGACGATGCGACTGAATGTGAGGCGCTTACCCGCTGACAGCAACCCGGAGACCGGTAGTTTCATGAACTGGCGCGCCGACAGGGGCCAGACTTCCTGGTTGCCGTGATTGGTCTTGTGCGTCTCGGTCCGACGAATCGGGCGTTCGATTTGCTTCTGCATGGTGGCCACCTCCTTTTAGGATCTTGAGACTCTATTCTCTCTTCTAGCACCGGCCTCCCAAACTCACGCTTCATTGACCTTACTTCTACCTCCTGCAGTGAATTGCCGCGACTAGACGAACCCCTGGCTGGATCAGATCATCCCCCTGGAGATGCCGATCTTCGGCTGTTTCCCCTGAGCAATTCTGACCAGACGGCCATCCGGCTTCTTTGGCATACTGGTGCTATGTTGCGTTCCCGGTGTTCGGCAGCGAGAGCAGGGATGAGGTTGGAGCGAAGCACCACGGGGCCGCATCCGCTGTCCCCCCGTTCATGCGGACGAGCGTCACCAGACCAAGGAGGAACCTATGAGAGCCACACGAGCGACCTACATCTTCACGATTGCCGCGTTCCTGGTC
>JBDTWG010000479.1:0-2892 GCA_040006855.1 Nitrospira sp. | reverse complement strand
TAGTTGTGGCTACTCGCGCCTCAGTGCACAGCCTGGAAAGCCCAATGGCTCAGATGCCACTGCATCTCGCGCCAAAAAAGACGAGAATGGTGTCCAGACTGCGACTAGTTTCGATCCGAGGGGTGAGAAGTCGGAGGCGGGTCAGGGTAAAGCTTTTGTAGACGATCGATCAACGGTTCAGCAGCTGGGCTGCTGGGTTGCGTGGGATCGCTGGGAGCATGATTCCAAGTCAGTGCAGAAATTCCCGCATCCGCGAAAAGTTGGCGAATCGTGGCCACGAGGGCATCGAGCGTCAATTCCGTGCCGAATCGAAGATCCAACACTCGTTCACGCGGGTTGCTCGGCGGAGGATCGGTGCTGACCAACCTCCAACAGCTGTCGAAAACCCTGCGCCGCAGGTCTTCCGGCACATTCAATGTGGCTAAGCCGGATGTGCACAGCGCCGACACGAGGAGGACAAATTGTAACTCCGGCATCTCAGGACGCTGGATATTCAGGGTTTGCATAGTGGTAATATTAATCGCGACTGACCGGGGAGTCAATTTCCCCTGCGCGCCTCTGGACGAGTATAAGAACTGAGTGCCGATTGACTGAGAGGATCCACACCACATGGTTACGATTACGCTGATGGGCCAGCTTCAAACGACTGATGGCGAGAGAGATTTGGCTTGTGAGGTCCCTGCCCCTCTCAGCGTAAGACAGGTGATTCAACGACAGGGCCGTGGCCTTCGCCACATGTTGCAACTCTTGCGGGAAAAGAAGGTGCTCGTCACCATCAACAAACGGATCGCCAGCGAGGATTCTCTCGTGCAAGACGGAGACGCCGTGCGCTTTGTGGGACATGATGGCGCAGGCGGAAGCGGACTCGCCCCTTCCTTTTAAGTGAAGCGGATCACCTACTCGCTTCGCGAAGCGCAGCACTGGTGTATGGCGAAATAGAAGGGCCGGTGCTCGACATCAGAGCACCGGCCCTGCCGCTCACAGAGGAACTAGGCTGATTACTTCTTTCCGAGGATCGAATCCTTGGCCATCTTCGCGACCCGGAACTTCACCACCCGCTTCGCCGGAATCTTGATTGGCTCACCCGTCTGCGGGTTCCGGCCCATGCGCGCCTTCCGATTGGCGAGCACCAGCTTCCCGATGCCCGGCACGACGAAGGCATTCTTCGCTTCGCGATAGGCGAGGGCGGCGAAATCGTCCAAGAATTGGACGGCCGTCTTCTTCGTAATCCCCGCCTTTTGAGCAAGATGGTCAGCAATCTGCGATTTCGTCATCGACTTGGCCATGCGTTCCTCCCTTTGAACAACGAATGAGGTGAACTGAGTTGTGCGGTCTGTGATCTATGAACTCGTACGTGCAGAGGTGGAGCCGGGAATCTGCGCCTGTCCTGCATAATCAGCCCGAAAACAGGGCGAGAGTGTATCCAAAGCCCTAGGGGCTGTCAAGAGCTGCCAAATGGAAACACCCGCGTCCAAAGAGGCGATCAGTGCGCCTCACACTCTTGCGCGTCACATAGGCCACGGGGTAGAGTAGCACGAGGCGCAACAGTTCATCGCATCTTTGAGGATCAAGAGGCGGCTTCATGGGTAAACAACTTCCTATTCTTCCCTCCGCTACACAGCCGACCGAAGGTGCTGCGGCTGAAGCGGTTATCTACTCCAGAGTCTTCTGCAAGAACGAAAATGCTCCACCCCTGCGGCTCCTGGTGGACTTTTTGAAATCGCGAGGACAACTGCCTATTCTCCCTCCTGACATAGACGACGCCTTGCTGGACGAATGGGCTTGGGTTCAAATCATTTTGGGGTATGCTCGAGAGCGCAAGCCGATTCATGTGTTTTGCGTTCGCGACCGTGGGAGCTATCAAGACCTGTTTGAACAAGAGCAGAAACAATTCCTCGAAAACCTGTCGTCCTATGACGATATTGAAGCCAGCTTGGCCCAGGAACATGTAACCCGTGCACGATTCATCCTCACGACGCGTATGATTGAGACAGACGTCACAGAGGAAGGTTACGACTTCAACGGGTGGATCCTGGAATTTTTTCAAGAGCACTGTAACGGCATCGTGCAGATTGATCGGCAAGGGTTCTTTTCTCCAAAGGGAGAACTCATCGTCGATCTATCCGTGCCCGAGGAATAGGCCCATGGGGACCCAGGCGTCCTCCTCCTTGCCCTTGCCCCTGTTTCAACAAGCCACGCACTGGTTCCAACGTGCCCAAGCCTCACTCCTGGGTACAATTCCTTGCTGCCAAGGCTGCAGTGCGTGCTGTATCGGCATCTTCCCCATCACCCGCCTAGACGCCCTCGAATTGCAACGCGGCCTGGACGCATTACCGTCTCTGCAGCGAGACGCCATCATCACACGCGCTCGCGCACAGGTCGCGGCACTCGAAGCGGCTTATCCGGACCTCCAATCACAACCCGCCTTGGATAGTTGGGGTGACAGCACCATCGACGACATGGTTGAACATTTCGCCGACGTGCCTTGCCCCGCTCTTGCGCCAGACGGAACATGCAGCGTCTATGCCTTCAGACCCATCACCTGCCGAACCATGGGAATCCCCACGGAGTCCGATGGTATGGTGCAAGGGGCCTGTACCGTCCAGACAGCTGTGCCGATCGTTCGTCTGTCGCCAGCCTTTCGAACCGAGGCAGACCGGCTAGCAGAGCACGAAGCCGTCGCCTTGTCCATCTTGGGCCGAGCTCAGCCATACGCGGGAGATGAACTCCTCCTGCCTTACGGGTTCTTACCAAATCCCGAGTGAACTCCCTAGACAGCTATAGAAACGCTATGCTAATGTGACGGGTCTGATTGGCGGGAGCGCCTGTAGCTCAGTTGGATAGAGCATCAGCCTCCGGAGCTGAGGGCCACAGGTTCAAATCCTGTCAGGC
>JBDTWG010000478.1:0-2899 GCA_040006855.1 Nitrospira sp. | reverse complement strand
ATGTGACGAGCACCATCAGGTTGGAGACGGTCATCTTGGCCGACATGACACCGAATACGCCCAGTAATGGATGGTGAGTACCTCCCATCTGCTGGGCCTCTGCCAAGCTGGCGACGAGCGAATGGGGTGTCATCCAGACAGCCAGGCACAGCAGAAGAATGATCAACATCGCCATAATGGGTTTGCGATACTGACCTTCGGACCCTGGTATTCGATGGGTGATTCCGAGCCAGAAATAGTAGTTCGATCCCAGAAAGAGCACGCCGATCAACATGGCTTGCAGAATAAACAACCAGGACAGGAATCCGCCCATGAGGGTGATTCCCATCTGCTGGTTGTACTGATAAATTTCGCGCATCAGCCAATAACCGGCGAAGGGCAGCGGGAGAAGACCGAACACGCCGATGAAGTTGCCGACGTATCCCATCCAGTCATAGTGGTATCGCTCTTCCTGACTTTTCGCTGACAAATACCTGATCCCGGCGTAGGCTCCGCAAATGTACCCGCCGAGCACCACGTTGGCGATCAATCGATGGACATTCACGGGCCACCACGTAGGATTCCACGTCGCGGCCCAAGCGCGCTCAAAATCAGTGCCTTCGGCAAGCACCACCGGACTGGCTTGGAAGGTCGCCCACGAGTTCGGAACAATCATGATGAAGAAGGCAAATACATTCAGGAGGAGACCCAGGAAAATATGGAATTTCTTTCCATTACCTTCCGACATGGCGTCCCATCCATACCAGTAGAGATAGAGTGTGGCCGTTTCGACAAGGAACAGCGCGCAGTAGACCAGAAAGGAGGGGAAGAAGATGTCGGTCAAATATGCCATCAACTTCGGGTAGAAACCGATCAAGAGAAACAGCAAAATACCGCCAAACAAAGCCGTGGTAGCGTAGGACGAGGTCAGGAGCTTGGTGAACTCTTTCGCCAACTTGTCGTAGCGTTTGTCCCCTGATTTCCAGCCGACGATTTCGCACAACCACGCAAAAATCGGCACCCCCAGGACAAATCCCGCGAGCAGGAGATGCAGCTGAGCGATGATCCAGACTAGATTGCGACTGCCGATAAAGGGAAGATCCCGATAGGCGGTTGGAGCCTGCGCAGCGACGGAATCCTGGGCCAGAGCCAAGTCGGGGATCCCCGCCAGTCCCAGTAACGCAGCACATCCGGCCAGGAAGGCCGCACGCCCGGCAATCTGACGCCCCTGATTTGTGACCATCCGACCCTGGTGCATCATTGTTCTCACCTCGTCATTCGCCATGATGTCATTTGCCGCTTCCCGCCGGTTTCCCAGCCGCTGATTGCGAGGCTTTGCCTTCGTTCTTAGCAGAACCCTCTTTGACACCAGCTTTATCTTTCCCACCCTTTGCTTTCTCTTTCTCGTCCTCAGCGGCCTGATGCTCCAGGCCCGCAATCTTCAGTTCCGCGTCTTTCAGTGTTTTCTCTCCCTTACTGAGCGACTTCTGCGGGTCGAAGTGGGGCGCAGCAGTGACTTCCGACGGCTTACAGCATTCGTGAGGATGTGGCGTCGACACAGGAAGGACGGACCAGAAGAGGATGCTCAGCACCGCCCCGGTGGCCGTAAACGCCGTCAGCATCAACCCCTGATCGGCCGGCACGCGAAGCATATCCCAACGCGAGATCAGACCTTGATAGGTATCGCCGGCCGGTTGAGCCGCCGCCGCGCGGCCTTGTACCAATTTGCCAAGAATCGACAGCCCTATGAACGTCAACGCCACAAGGACAATCAAGGAAACACTTCCCCATGCCGTAAATTCGAGACCGATCCGTTCGGCGACGGGAAGTTTGAGGGACTCCATGTCCAAAATGGACTGCATAGTCGAGCGTGCAATATCGGTGACACCACCTTCGATCAGCCATAAGAGAGGAAGATAGATGGCTCCGGCGAGCGCAAACCTGCCCCACAGACTCAGGCCGAGCGAGGCCGGTGGTTCAAGTCGCAGTTGTTCCAAAAAGACGGTTCGTCCTACGAGTCCCAGGGCCCAGATATCAATAGGAATAGAAATCAGGAACAGCAATGGCAGACCAGTCCCTTCTCCGAAATGGAATCCCATCCCCATGGAGATGACGAAAAAGGCAAAGACGCTGACGGGGCTCATGAGGAGCATTAGGAAGGTGATCCCGAGCTTAGTCTCAAGGTGGATCGAACCCATCGCCATAAACAACACGGCAAAGGCCATCTTGAGCGGTAAGGCAGTCCAAGACGCAGGCCACAGGATACTCAGACCCAATTTGAATGACGACATTGTCTCTCGACCAGTCATGTGCCCAAGACCCTCCGCTTAATCCAGAAATTCGCGGTTAATGATGGCTGCCACGGTGAAGATCACAATGCTCGCCATGACGACAATCCATCCGATCAGGGCGATCGGTCGTTTAAAGATATTTCGCTCGGGACTACGATCGATGAAGGGCAGCGCCGCCAACAGCGCCATAAACGCGCCAGGCAGGGCAATGGCACCCAGGAACTGCCCGAACTCTCCGGCAAAAATCTTCAAGCGCAGCAGCTGAAAGAGGAACAGGAAATACCACTCCGGCTCAGGATGGTAATCGCCCGGATCCGGGGTGGCCTCTTCAAGAAGCACCACTGGTTCCCAAAACGCTAGGCTGCAGATGCAGAGAAAGACCAAGACCATGCCGACCATGTCTTTCCAGATTTGCCGGGGAAAGAAATAATCGGTCTTCGCCTTCACTTCTTCCACAGTGCCACGGAACGGTCCGGCCGGGCCAGCCTTGCGGAACAAAAACACGTGCAACCCTGCGAGACCCATGAGGGCAGCCGGCAGCACCATGACATGAATGACGAAGAAGCGGCTCAGGGTCATCTGCCCAGGCGTCGCCCCACCCTTCAGGAACCGAGCCATGAAGTCGCCGA
>JBDTWG010000477.1:0-2900 GCA_040006855.1 Nitrospira sp. | reverse complement strand
CATGACCCGTTGCCGACAGTGATGGGCGATGAGAAGCAATTGGCGCAGCTGTTTCAGAATTTGCTGAGCAATGCCGTCAAATTCAGAGGACAGGAACCACCGCGCATTCACCTGTCAGCCAAACGAACCGACGTTGAATGGCTGTTTTCCGTTCGTGACAATGGTATCGGCCTCGACGCGCAATATGCCGATCGTATTTTTGTCATTTTCCAGAGGCTTCATAATAGACAAGAATACCCGGGAACCGGCATCGGGCTGGCGATCTGCAAGAAAATCGTCGAACGGCACGGGGGACGCATCTGGGTGGAATCTGAGCCTGGCAAGGGAGCAACATTTTACTTTACTATCCGAGGCAATGAACAAAGTCAGGATACAACGCGGCTGAGTGAATGACGAGACGGAAGGAGGAACATTTGTATGACGCCTGAATTGGTGACACCGGTCGAGATTCTGCTGGTTGAAGATAATCCAGGCGATGTTCGCCTCACGGTGGAGGCGCTGAAGGAAGCCAAGGTCATTAACAACTTGACCGTCCTCAAAGACGGCGAGGAAGCCTTGACCTATCTCCGCCGGCAGGGTCCCTATGCCCAGGCGAAGCGTCCCCATCTGATCCTCCTCGATTTGAATCTCCCGCGAAAAGACGGCCGGGAGGTCCTGGCTCAAATCAAGATCGACGAGGTCCTCAAGCGCATTCCAGTTGTCGTGCTGACGACCTCGCAAGATGAGCAGGATGTGCTGAAAAGTTATAACCTCCATGCCAACTGCTACATCACCAAGCCCGTCGATTTGGATCAGTTCATCAAGGTGGTGCGAACCATCGAAGATTTCTGGCTCGGTATCGTTGTACTCCCGGTGAATGGGAAAGGATGAGGGGGGTGAAGGAGGTTCCCACACACATTCTTCTGGTCGAAGACAATCCGGGTGACGCCAGAATATTGCGGGAGCTCCTGGCCGAAGGAAAGCCCGGCCGTTTCACGCTCTCGCAAGTCGAACGACTCGAGAGCGGCATTCGATGCCTGAGCCAGGAGGCCGTCGATATCATCTTGCTGGATTTGTCATTGCCGGACAGCCAGGGAGCCGAGACGCTGGCTCGTATGCACGCCGCGGCGAAGGGTGTCCCCATCGTCCTGATGACAGGCCTAGAAGACGAGGAATTGGGTCTGCAGCTGATCCAGGCGGGAGCCCAGGATTATCTCGTAAAAGGACAAGTCACCGCCCCTCTGCTAACTCGTGCGCTCAATTATGCGGTGGAACGAACCAGACTCGAACGGGAACTGCGAGAGAAAACTCGCCTCCTCCAGTCCGTGCTCCACAGCATGGCCGAGGGTGTGGTCATGGCCGACGAGGCTGGCGCATTTCAAGTCTGGAATCCCGCCGCCGAACGCATCATGGGCACCGAACCAGCCAGCATAGGGATCGGCGGATGGTCCGAACATTATGGCCTCTTTTTACCGGACAAGGTCACGCCCTACCCGACCCAAGACCTGCCGCTGTCGAGAGCCATCCGTGGAGAATCAGTCACCAATGTTTTGGTGTGTCTTCGGAGCCCGTCCCACCCTGACGACGCGTGGCTGAGCGTCAATGCTCGACCATTGAGGGATGAGACGGGGCAGCTCACGGGAGGGGTCGCTGTCTTTCGCGACATCACCGGCACAAAACGCACGGATGAGGCCTTGCGGGAGAGCCAAGAGCGGTATCGCCTGTTGGTGACAAAAGCCAACGACATCATTTATCGAACCGACGCCATGGGTCGTGATGCCGCCGGCAATCCCGTCGCTATGCGAATCATGAAATATTCCGAGCAGGAATTGCTGGGTCGTCGGTTTATTGAGCTCATCCATCCCGATCATCAGAAGGCAGCTGAACGGTTCTACGGCCGACAGTTCATTCGACAGCAGCCAAGTACTTATTACGAATTCCTCGCCCTCGCAAAGGATGGCAGCGAAGTGTGGATCGGTCAGAATGTGCAAGTCCTCCTGGAGCACAACCGGGTGGATGGCTTCCAAGCAGTGGCTCGGGACATCACCGAGCGCAAACGGGCGGAGGAGGCCCTGCTGGAGAGCGAAGGACGGCTGCGGTCGATTGTGCAATCGACCGGCGACGCGATTATTTTAATGGATACCGAGGGACAGGTCGCATTCTGGAACCATGGCGCAGAGAAGACGTTCGGCTATACCGCGAAGGAGATGGTCGGCCAGCCGATGACCCGCATTATTCCCGAACGATTCCGTGAGGCCCACCGACGAGGGGTCCAACGAGTGGCGGCTGCGGGACATTTGACCGTGCAAGCCAGCATGTTCGAACTGGTGGGACTGAGAAAAGACGGCACGGAGTTCCAGTTGGAGTTCAGCCTTGCCGCCTGGACCGCCAAATCGCGGTTATTCATTACCGGCATTATTCGCGATATCAGCGAACGTGCGAAAGCGGAGGAGGCGCTCCGTGCAAGCGAGGCACGGTTCAAAGCGATCATGGATTACAGTCCCTCGATGATCTTCATCAAAGATTCGGCAGGGCGCTATCTGCAGATCAATCGCAGGACCGAACAGACCCTCCAGTTAACGGGCACGGATATTATCGGCAAAACAGACGATGAACTTTTTCCTTTAGAGCAGGCCGCCGCGTTTCAAGCGCATGACCGTCAAGTGCTTGAGACAGGCGTCGCAATGGAATTTGAGGAAACAGCGATCCTCGACAATGATCCTCGCACCTATATCGTCGTGAAGTTTCCCCTCTTCTCTCCGCTGGGGGCATGCTACGGCTTATGCGGCATGACCACGGATATCACCGAGCGCAAACGCGCCGAAGAGACTCTCCATCGCAGCGAGGAACTGCTTCGTTCAGTCATCAACAATGCCACCGCCTCCATTTATGCCAAGCAGGCCGACGGACGCTATCTCATG
>JBDTWG010000476.1:0-2903 GCA_040006855.1 Nitrospira sp. | reverse complement strand
CGAGCTCCTGCTCCAGGTGGTGCAGGACATCGTCGCTGATCGTGCCGTCATTGCGAAGGCCGATGAGAGCCATCCGCTCAGCCGTCAATGTCTCATGCTGCAGCCGCTGAACGACCTCGGTGACCCCATCGGTAGCCGTTTCCTCCATAAGACTGGAGCGGGCGAACCGCTCCAACCGCCGGCTATACCGAAGTCGCACTCGCTCCACCTGCTCTGACGTAGCCCAGTTCTCTCCCACCACTTGATCCAACCGGTTCAGCGCTGCCGTCGTCGCATATTCTCGCGCCATGGTTTCTTCCTGTTCCAGGCCGTGGTCTTCCTCCAGCCGAAGCAGCCGGATGATCGGCGGCAGCGAGAGCCCTTGCAGAACCAGGGTGACGAGAATGACCGTAAAGCTGATCAAAATAATCTCAGATCGGAACGGAAATGGTACGCCGGTGCTTGTCGTCATTGGGAGGGCCAATGCCGCGGCGAGTGTGACGATCCCGCGCATGCCGGTCCAGGAAATGAGAAACAGACCCGACCAGGGAGGCATCGGATCGCGCGCCCGCAGGGTCGCGCTCAGCCACCGGGGAATGAGAGCAGCCAGCGGCACCCACATGAACCGCACCACGATAGCGGTGGCGCTGACCCACACTCCCGCCAACAGGATTGGGCCAAACTGTCCGGCGGGCACCGCATCACGCAACGCGCCCAGCTCAAAACCGATCAGAATGAATATCACTCCGTTTAGGATGAAGATCAACAGATCCCACACCGCGCGGGCCTGTAATCTGGTTGTCGGCGCCACGGCGCCGCTGAAATACTGACGGAGATACAATCCACCCGCCACACAAGCCAGCACGGCTGACGCATGCACCAACTCAGCAATCACCCACCCGATATAGGGCGCCAGCAGCGTGATGCCGATCTGAGTGAACACATCTTCCGTTGCGCAGAGCGCCCAACGCGTGAGCCAGGCCACCCCGATGCCGATGGCGACGCCGACCAGTGCGGCAAACAAAAAATCGAGGAGAGTCCCGCCGAGCGCAAACGAGCCGCTCACGACCGCGCCCACCGCGGCCCGATAGAGCACCAGCGCCGTCGCATCGTTGACCAGGCTTTCGCCCTCAAGGATCGTCACCACCCGACGCGGAATTCCCAGCCGTTTGCCGATCGCCGTCGCGGAGACGGCATCGGGCGGCGAGACAATGGCTCCCAGCGCAATGGCCTCCGCCCATCCGATGCCAGGCAAGACGGCATGCGCCACCGCCGCCATCCCGGCCGAAGTCGCCAGCACCAGTCCGACTGCCAGGAGTGAGATCGGCCGAAGGTTCTGACGAAATTCACGCAATGACGTGAAATAGGCCGCCGCCCATAAGATCGGCGGCAGAAAGACGAGGAACACAAGGTCCGGATGAAGTGTCACCGGTGGCAGACCGGGTACTACGCCAAGAATCAGACCACCGAGCACAAGAAAAATGGGGTATGGGATGCCGATCTTCTGCGCGATTGTCGTCAGCGCCAGCACCACCGCCAGCAACATGATCACAACTTCGAGTTGGTGCAGACTTTCCATTGATCAGACTTTTGCCGATTCCATAGATCCACATCGTCCAACGACTATCGATGCAGGCCGTCGGTTACATTCCTATTGTCTCCAGCCGCTGCAGGTCTTCGGGAGCGATCGTGAACCGGTCGGACTGCAGATCCTCGGTCATATGTTGCGGGTTAGTCGTGCCCGTCAGCGGCAGCATGCCGATCTGCATCGCAAAGCGAAAGACCAGTTGCGCCAATCCCATGCCGTACTTGGCGGCCATCGCCCGCACCTCCGGCTCGGCGAACACCTCACGATTGGCGGTCAACAGCGAGAAGCCTTGGTAAATGATTCCGTGCGTCCGGCAAATCTCCCGCACCTCTTGATCCCAGCCCAGCGCGGCATAACAGCGATTCTGCACCACCATGGGTTTGTGCGTGGCCCGTTGACACAGCAGCGTGAGTTGTTCGGCGGTCACGTTGCTGATACCGATCATCTTGGTCTTTCCCGATTCATACAGACGCTCGATCGCGGCCCACACTTCCCAATCTTCCGCTGCGAGCCCTCGCCGATAGTAGGGGCCGTGCAGGACATAGGAGTCGACATGGTCGGTGTGGAGATGGGCCAACGAGCTGTCGAAGGATTGTTTCACTTGAGTCGTGAGATCGGCCTGCGCGTCGTAGGGAGTGCGGTGGTCTTGGCCGGTGACCGACGTAAACTTCGTTTGGAGAAAGAGGCGGTCTCGCGGCGTGCCCTGCTTCGCCAGCTCCAACAGCGCCTCGCCCACCAACGCTTCCTGATAGTGGATCAATTGATTGGCCGTGTCGATGGCCGTGAAGCCAGCGGTCACAGCCTGTTGCACCAACTGCGTCGTGGCCTCTTTTTTCCAAGCCGTGCCATACATGAACGAAGGAATCGGGACCTGATTATATGTCGTCAACATGGCGTGCAGCCCTCCATCTCGTACCATACACAGATCTTCGCGCCAGTCTCAATATTCCAAATGGCCCGCGAAGTTGTTAGGAGGATATTGATACGCCCCGCGTCTACCGTCGCAGGTTGTTAAGAAAGGTCACCCAGCAAGGCCACAGCCAGCGAAGAAGTGAGGCCACTTCATTCTTACCCACCCACCCCGAGCCAGCCAAGACAGGCTCCTTTCCCGTGGACGATATGTAGAGCTTCTGAGGTTCACGACGCGCCGAATAACGCGCGTCACGTTTGTGAACGCCGCCGAGACGGTGAGGCGGCAGTGTCTTGCGAGAACGCCGCTGGCGGCCTTTCTCAACAACCTGCTAGAGTGCGCCGTCACCTTCAGTAAGGAGCACCGAACACATGAATCCCGAGCAGGCCAATCAATCCATAGAAATCCGGCTCACCTACCGGTACA
>JBDTWG010000475.1:0-2915 GCA_040006855.1 Nitrospira sp. | reverse complement strand
AATCGCGCGCTTCGATCAGAGGCACCGACAGATCGAACGGCTTGCCTGACTCGACACCTTCCAGCGTCACGATGGCATTCTTGAGTCCTCCATCGGAAGCGACGGTGAAATCGTACAGCAAACGCCAACCTTTCCCATTTGAGATCCGGCCGCAATAGCTGGGGTCAGGAAACGTTATGAGATTAAACCCTTTCGGCTCTGGAATCGATCCCGACAGGGTGACTCGGCCGTCGAGCGTACCCCCGTGCTGGACCTCGATGATGTCATACGAACTGGCTGTCGGAACGAAAGAACAGAGCCAGGCAGCGATGACGAGCACGGAAGAGCGACACATGCGGGATCGACTCACCAGCATAAATCCCCCATTCTTCTTATGCAGGCCTATGGAATTTGGCGCTGCAGGGTTGGACGGATGTCGACCACCTTACCCAAAGAATCCGGCCCGTAGTGCGGGTTTTCTTCAATCTCGTGAACGCTGCGTCGCCCTTTGGGTGCCTCAAAGGAAAAATCTACTGTGGACGTTCCCTTCTCCGTGACCGTCACCTTCTTTTGCAGCATCGTCCCAACTCCAGGGTGCCAGGCCATCAACGTGTATTCACCGGGCGGCACATCCTTCAGCGTGAATGTCCCCCCGTCACCCGTCAGGGCATAATAGGGGTTCTCGACGGCCAAGCCCCAGCTCTCCATATAGGCATGGAACCCGCACTGCATGACGAACATCCGCCTGCCCTTGGTCATGTGAATCGCCTCCTTGACCGGCTCTCCCGCCAGATGCTCATGACTTTCCGCACTCACCAAACGTTTATGGTGGGGGTTCATCGGGAGTGGCGTGTTGAACAACACCCGCGGTCCCAGTTGAGAGGTTTCATAGGCTTGGATGTCATGCATGACCGGGTCCATATTCATCACGACCACGTCCGACCCATCCTTGACGACCGTGACAAAGGGAAGGAACCGACAATCGCGCGCTTCAATGGTCAATGGTTCGAACTTAAACGGTTTGCCCTTCGTGGCGTCGGTGAGCAGGACCACCACATCCTTGAGGCCGTTGCCGGCGCCCATGGAGAATTCGTCAAGGATTCGCCATCCGGTCCCGGTAGAAATCCGGCCGCAATACACAGGGTCAGGGAACGTGATCAGGTTATATCCTTTAGGAGTGGGTTTTCCCCCCGTCATCGTAACTGTACCGGAAATGCTCCCGCCATCCGTGACTGTGATCTCGTCATAGGCCCATGCCGACGACCAGCAGGCACCGAGGGCACACAACAGGCCAAGGCCGACCATTCGCATGTCATCCCTCCAACCAATAAAAATGTGGTCGATTACAAATGGTGTCCATAGGAAAACATTGGACACATTTTTCATCATACACAATCGAGGCGCTATAACAAAAGGGGGGAGCCCTTCCAGGCTCCCCCCTTCGCGCGCATCTCTCGTGAGATTCGACTCGTCTACTTTGCCGCGACAGGCATCGCGTGCGCTGTCGGCTGCTCAACCGCGGCACTCTTTGTACCGGCGTTTGCCCCAGCCAACGGCAACAGTCGCGTATCACCGGACGGCAATACCCGCACATAGCCCCACTGACCAGACTGCGAGTACGGCAAACGCTGGTTGCTGTACACATAGTCGCCTGGCAGACGGTACGGACCACCTGCCGAAGGGAGGAATGCATCGAGCACTTCGGAGCCGGAATACTCAACCACGCTGATTTGATCAGCTCCGCGCATGAACGGTTCAATCGGCCATTCGTGCTTCTCGACGCTGAACATACCATTCTGCTCATTGCTGACGCCCAACACATGGATACGCACCGGGTCACCTGCATGCGCTTCAATGAGCGGGGTCGCCGGATCTTCCGGCTTGTCGGCCTTGCAAGGTTGGAACACCTTGCCCAACGAGCATCCTTGTTCTTCGCGGAACTTGTATGGTTCGGACCGATAGTTCACACCGGTCAAACCCGCTACGTTCTGGACGTACGGCATAAAGCTCGTGCCGATAATGTTGTCTTCGTCCTGGAAGAACAACGCCACGTCCCGATAGTTCGCGCGCATTTCATTCCCCGGCACCGAACGGTCGATGATCACGTCGGCGCTCCAGGAATTCTTGTTGGACAGATCCGCGCCGGTCTTGGGATCACGATATTTCGATCCCTTTGGACCAACCACCACCGCGCCGAACAACCCGTTCCGTGGATTGGTCATCACATTGCCCCAATCCCACACCAACGAGGTCGTCTCTCCGTTGAACGGATCCGCGTAATAGGTGTAGTCACGCTCGCCTCCCGGGGCAACCGTCTGGTCACCCGGGTTGTTCCCCACGTTTGCGCCCATGGAATCCTTCGGATCGAAGGCCAGGCCGATCGCGGAAAAGGAGGCTCTGCTGTCCTTCATCTTGTTCTTCAAGTGCACCTTCACGCAGTCACCGCTGTTCACGCGAAGCGTGAGCGGCATCGGCTGTGCCCCTCCGGCCACTTTCGCCGTATCCTCCTCCAATGCATAGATCTTGGCTTCTGAGTTGCTCAGAAGGATCTTGCGCTCGAAGTCCACTTCGATTTCGTCCGGCGCCTTCGCGTTGAACTTCATTCCGGCATAATCCATCGCGACGACATTGAAACTCTTGACCGGAGCATCGGCAGGACACACCGGCAGAATCTTTGGTATGTCGCCCTTCATCGAGAAGCCAGCTGGCAATTTCTTCAGGTCCGCTTGCTCCTTATCCAACACGCGGATGATTCCCCAGCCACCCTCTGAGAATTTCGAGGACCGGCCGTTGAAATGGATGTAGTCGCCGGCTTGATGCCGTGATCCACCCGCCTCTGGCACGACCAGGTCATAGCGCTCAGCAATGCCGATATGGATCGAATTCTTTCGATTGGCATCCGAGGCATACCGCTCCGTCCAGAACGTATGGCCGGA
>JBDTWG010000474.1:0-2917 GCA_040006855.1 Nitrospira sp. | reverse complement strand
CGAGGTTGTGACGACGCTCACGGGTTCAGCCTTTGCGGGAATATTCGATGGTGCCGGCGCAGCGACCGCTGCCACCGTTGTCAAGAGTGCCGGTGCTACTGGATTCGCACCGGCGGCTGGAGGAGCACCCAGCTGAGCGGGCGCCGGCGCGGGGGACGAAAATGAGGACGCGTCGCCCACCTGGGGCGATTCTGGAGTGATGACGGCGACCATGTGCGGCTTCTGCGGGAGTCCATCCACGGGGGTCGCATGGGCTTCTGGCCCAGCCGACGTAGTTGCTAACTCTCGTTCATGCTGTGCGGTAAGCGCTTCTAACTTCTTTTCGTACCGCTTCGTTTCAGAGATTTCTTTCAACATGGCCTGGTGCCGGGCGCGTAGTGCGGCGAGGTGGTGATCGAGTGCCGCCAATTTGACCTGGTTGGTTTTCCGGATCTGGTCGAAGGAGCTTTTGATCTTCTGTAATTCACTCTTCAAATTGACCAACGTGCGCTCGTCTCGTTGGTTGGCAGCGTGGGTCGCATCCCGTTGCTGTTCGAGACTCTGGATTTCAGCCTGGGCTTGAGCGAGTTCATTCGCCCTCGCCGTTGCCTCCTGTCTGGCAGTCTCGTAGGTCTGTTGTGAGACACAGCCTTCCAGTGACAGGATCGCGCTTCCGACCATACAGCAGAGGACGACCCAGCGGATGTTCCGTGGGGAAGCGATGGTGAATCTTCGGCGTGGGGTGATCGATTGCATAGGACTTTCCTCACAGGTATGTGCAATACCAAGAGCTTGGATAGGCAGTCCGCTTGTGCGGAGCCGTGTGTTCCAGATTAATTTTTCAGAAAAGTGAAGAAACGGCAAAAGATTTCGGGAAAGCTGCAGGGAGCTGCCGAGAGAAGAGCGCAGGGTCGACTGCCGCAGTCTCGATTATTGGATTATCATGCAATCTGCGGGACAAGGCGTCTGCATATCGAGTCCGGCTCCATGCCAGGGGTGGAGTATGGGGCCGCTATAGCCATAGCCGCCGAGAACCGGATCGGTGGAGAGAAGTAACGGCGTATCCAGATCCAGCACATCGAATCCCCCTTGTCCCAGTACCAGACTGAAAGAGCAACCCATTGCGATGCGAGTTTCCACCATGCCCCCAATCATAAGCCTCAGCCCGACGGAGCGGGCGAATGCCGCGATCCGGAGTGCTTCCACCACGCCGGTTTTCATGATCTTGATGTTGATATAGTCGGCGGCCTGCAGCTGGATGACCCGGCGCGCATCGTCTAATGACCGGACAGACTCATCAGCCGCCACGGGAACACCCGTCAGGTGACGAATCGCCTGAAGACCTTCCAGATCTTCGCGGATGAGCGGTTGTTCGAGAAGCACCAAATGGCCCCCAAACTTTTTCACGCCGCTGACAAAGAGGAGGCAGTCTTCGCGAGAGAAACCCTGGTTGCCGTCGCCAATGAAACCAATGTTCGGGAGCGCATCGTGCACGGCTTCCAACCGTCGAATATCTTCTTCGACGTCCGTTCCCACTTTCATCTTGAAGAGTCGAAACCCCCTGGCATACCAGCCGCGAGCGAGCTCCAGCGTTTTCTCCAGCTCGCAGATCGGAATGGTGATGTCGGTTTCCCGATCCCGGACATCAGCCGATCCCCAGAGTTGCCAGAGAGGGATGCCCAGCGACCGAGCATGGGCATCGAGCAGGGCCGTTTCTAAGCCGCAACGAGCGGCAGGATAGAGGAGGGCCTGTGCCTGAAGGGTGTCCGCGATGGATTGGTAGTCGGCGGCGGATTGCCCGATCAGGGATGTGGCCAGGACCGTGGCTCTGTCCAGGCATGAGCGTCGGTCTTCACCGCCGACTTCGGGAAAAGGCGCGGCTTCCCCGTAGCCGCAAGTCCCATCGCGCAACGTGACACGCACGAACAGGTTCTGTGCCGTCACTCGTGCGCCGGTGGCGACGACGAACGGATCGGTGATCGGGACATCGATCGGCCAGATCTCAATGCGCTGTATGGTGTTGGACCTCACGGAGCTCGTCGTGGTCGGAAATGGTGGCTCAACCGTACCGATCGTTTTGCCAGGGGAAGGCGCTGTTGGAATAACCACGCACCTCCCAGAAGCCTTTCTCGTCTCGGTCTGAGAAGGTAATCTCCTTGATCCACTTGGCGCCTTTCCACGCGTAGCGTTTGGGGATGATCATACGGACTGGGCCGCCATGTTCCTTGGTGAGGGGGCGGCCATTCCATTTATAGGTGAGGAGCACATCGGCATCGTTACAGGCCTCGACCGGCAGATTCGTCGTGTAATCGTCATAAGACTTGAATAGCACAAACTTGGCGAGAGGAAGCGGTTGAACGACGGCCATCAGGTGCTTGAAACTCACCCCTTCCCATTGGTTGTCGTAACGGCTCCAGGATGTCACGCAATGGAAATCGGAGACGTCTTTGAACTGAGGTTGCGCGAGAAAATCCGTCCAGCTCCAGGTCACGGGAGTCGTCACTGCGCCCCCGATCGTCAGCGACCATTCCGAGAGGGGAATATCCGGTTTCTGACCGAGGTCCAGTACCGGCCAGGTTTCCACAAGGTGCTGACCGGGAGGAAGTCGGGCATCTCCTTCGTAGAATACCTCACGTTCTTCCCCGCCGCGTCGAGCTTTCGCCCAGTTTTCCTTGGTCTTTGTCAAACGATCATTTTGATCCATGCCCGGCCTCCCTGTTGACAGAGTAGGACAAGATGCCAGGATCTTACAAGGATGTTGTGATAGTGGCGAGAAGTGAGAGGTTGGGAAAAGTCTCCGCAGTAATGCGGCGAGGCCCGTCACTGCTTGCGCGTTGCGTGGGATGGACTTTGGAGGCGGATGAGCCGAAGATCCCTGATTAGAGTGGAAAGTAGGTGCAAAGCGATCCCGTGGCGTCAGGCGACCACTGCCTCCGCC
>JBDTWG010000473.1:0-2936 GCA_040006855.1 Nitrospira sp. | reverse complement strand
CTAGTTCAAGTATTGACTAAGGAACTGTTCCAGTTCCGCAAACACCTGCATGCGGTCTTGACCGCGACTGAGGGCATGATCGGCCAAGGGAAGTTCGACATACCGAAAGGTCGTCACCTTCGCGTCCTTCAGCGCTTCGGCCATGGCGCGTCCGTGGGATAGCGGCACGATTCGATCCATGGCACCATGCATCAGCAGGAGCGGCATCCGAATGGACTTTGCATGAAACACCGGCGAGGTGTCACGCAATCGCTCACGATCTTCCCACCAGGATGTAACCCGCGATTCGACCAGCAGCTTTTGATTCAAATACCAGCGCTTGTCGGCCACAATCTGCAGTAAGTCGGTGACCCCACCGAGACTCACGACGCAGCGATACAGTTCCGGCGTCTTCACCGCGCCCATGAGGGCCGCATAGCCGCCATAATCTGCGCCGACCACGCAGATCCGGTCCGCACTGGCATGGCCGGCCTGAATCGCCCACTGCGCACTGTCGGTCAAATCGTCTTGCATCTCCAAACCCCAGCGTTGGAACCCGGCTCGCAAAAACTCATCGCCGTACCCCTCGGATCCTCGGAAATCGGTCTGCAGCACTGCCCAGCCTCGACTCACAAACCACTGTGTCCAATAATTGAAGGCATCGCGTTCGTGAGAGGCGGGTCCTCCATGAGGGAACAAAATCAAGGGATGCTTCCCAAGATCCCGATGTTTTGGAACGGTCAAGAGCCCGCGCAACTCTTTCCCATCGCGAGCCACCATCGTGACCGCTTTCGGAACCGGCAGATCGTCGGCGTCAAGATCAGGGTAGGATCTGCCAAGCAAGATCATGCGACCGTCACGCTCGTCGAAGATGTAATAGTCCGGGGGTTGTGCCGGACCTCCGGACTTCACGATGTGGTATCGCCCGTCGTTGCTGCTACTGTGGATGACATTCGCGCGTCCCGGAATCGCTCGGTCGATGCGTGCTTGAAGTCGCTGCGCATCGAAGTCCCAAAACAGCACCCGAAGGTCTTCATCGCTGTACCTGACGCCGACGATCTTTCGCTTCCACGGCGCATACACCAACTCTCCTGCGAGATCGAACTTCGGATCCGAGGCCACGAGTATGCGGTCAGCCGTCCGGTCGGCAAGGTTGATCTTAAAGATGGCGGTTCGTCCATGGTGCTGATCCCGGACATAGAGCCACCCGGGATCGGCGTCGAAGGCCAAGGGAATCAAGCCAGTTTCCTTGGCGAGGTCATACTCGGCAAGGTCACGCCAGATCATGGATTCCGGAGCTCTGAAAATTACCCGAACCGTGGTGTGAAATTGGCCGACTCCCACCCGAACCTGCCCCGCGCGATCGGCAATCCACTGCAGCACCGTGCGGGGACCGGGTTCGGTTCCTGGATTCGCCTGTACCAGCTGTCGCTCACCGGAATATACATCCACCTTATAGACGTCCGGCGACAGGGGATGGTCCATGTCGAACGCGATCAGCACCTGTCGGGGATCACCGGGCAAAGTTCCCACGAGGCGATCCTGGAACTGAGGAAAATGTTTCTTTCCGAAAATAGAAGAAAAGGCAGTCTGCTTGAACAGATTGGGGTTTTCTTGCGTCCCGTCCCGATTGAGTGCCAAGAGTCGTGTTTCTTGGGAGTCGATCCCCGCTGCAGCGTCCGCAAATCTGGTACCGATCAGCAGGCGTTCGTCATTCACCCATCGGAACCATGTAATGGCATATTCGCGATTATCGGTGGTTAGGGCGACGTGAGTATCCTCACCGGTCACCGTTTGCGTGAGGAGTTCCGTGTTGCCGCCGTGGTTGCGGACTGCCGCGAGGTGTTTCCCGGATGGGGAAAGTTGAATCGAGGAGATGCGCGGAAGCGCGACGAAGGCCTCGGAAGGTGGCGATGTAGTCCCTGAATCCGCATGGGCCGGCACGAGGCCCCACAGCAATAGCAGAATGGCAAGCAATCCGTTCATGAGCTGGTTCGAATAATACTGAGATGAGCGAGACAGTCCCATCCAAGGTTGCCTTTCAGATGTACCATATCACAGGTTCGATCAGCGATCGTCCACTCCTCGAGCCTTGCAACCCAAGGCTTGTGCCGAGCCTGGTTGTTCGGCCAGGCTCGGCATAGGAGCGATTCATCACGATCGGAAATCCGTCCCACCTCTTTGAACTTGTACTCGCCCCCTCCGAACGCGCTGATCCCAAATCCGGGATTGGCAAATCAATTGAATTGATCGTTGACCACCACTGCTCCAGAGATCACATACGGCGTGCCGAACTCAACCTTGAAGCCTTGCGGACGTGTCAGCGCACCGGTCATGCCGTCAAATTAGCTTCCTGCGTCTTGTTGTTCTGCACGAGCCTGTCCAACGAGGCACGAAACACCCTGAGGCTGCCGCGCCCGATCTTGGTGCCCTCTAACCGTCCTTCTTCCACCCATCGATAGATCGTCCAGCGGCTCACGGCCAGCACATCCGCCGCTTCCCCAACTCGTAACAGTGGTTTGTTCATGGCGACCTCCTGATTGAGTGAATGCGTGAGCGGCCACGAGTGTGGTGCCGCTCCCGCCAACGATTTAGAACAACCCAAATGTCACACCCCCGTAGATGGCCCGGCCATAGCCGGCGAAAAACGCCTGTTGCCCCGCCGCGGCACCGGCGGTTTCTCCCCCGATCACCTGGCCGGACGCGGCGTATTTCTTATCCGCAATGTTGTCCAGCTCGATATAGAACTTCGCGAACCGGAACCACGAATTCTTCAACTCAAAGTTTTTGTGAATATTCACATTCGCTACCACATAGGATGGGATGCTGAACGTGTTGCTGTTGTTCAAGAAGTAGCTGTTGTAGTAACTGCCTTCGACCCAGGCGCCCCAGCCGGTCGCCGCATGGTCGTAGGCCACCTTGGTGTTCAAGACGTCGGTCGGCACGTTCGGCACATT
>JBDTWG010000472.1:0-2939 GCA_040006855.1 Nitrospira sp. | reverse complement strand
AGGGCTGGTGCCCTGGTGGCCGTGCAAAGAATCGGCGGACTGGGACATCTCGGCATTAGTACGCGTCGAAGTTGGGGTTCCAGACGGTGGCCGTCGGGCGGGGAAAAGACAAGGAACCGCTGGCTCGCAAGCTCGGTGCTGCTCACTACATCGATGCAGCGGTTGTGAATCCAGCCGAGGAACTCCAGCGACTAAGCGGCGCACGGGTCATGCTTGCGACAGCGCCGGACAGCAAAGCCATTGCGTCGATGGTAGACGGACTCGATGCAAATGGGACATTACTCATCGTCGCCGCACCCGGTGAGCCGGTCATGGTGAATGCCATCACCCTCATCGGCAAACGCGTCTCCGTTCAGGGCTGGCTGTCCGGCACGTCGAAGTATTCCGAAGACACCTTGCGCTTCAGCGCAACGACGGGCGTGCGGCCGATGATCGAACGGTTTCCGCTGGCGTGCGCGCAGGAAGCCTATCAGCAGATGATGAGCGGCAGGGCGAGGTTCCGCGTGGTCCTGACCATGAACCCGTAGCATGGAAAGGCAATCTCGATGTGCGCCGATGCTCGGAGTGATAGGGGCCAGGTCTGGCGATGAGAGAAGCTTATCGGCAGAGTTCAGCCAAATCAGACGTCACGAGATGCGCTCCGTTTCGTTTGAGCTCCTCCGCATGGCCGGTCCGGTCGACCCCGATGACCAATCCGAATCCGCCGTTGCGTCCGGCCTGCACCCCCGCAACGGCATCTTCTACGACAATGGCTCGCGGTGGATCGACCTGCAGTCGTCGTGCCGCTTCGAGGAAACCATCCGGGGCCGGCTTCCCTGCAAGATGGAGTCGTTCGCTCTCGATGCCGTCCACTCGCGTATCGAAGTAGTCCGCGAGGCCAGTCTTTTGCAGGACCGCCGCGGTGTGCTTGCTGGCTGAGACGACCGCTGTCCGAACCCCTTGTGCCCGAACGGTTCGGAGAAATCGCACCGCGTCGTCATACAGCTCGATGCCATGCTGTTTGAGATGAGCCTGGAAGTACCCGTCCTTCTTGTTACCCAGCCCCTGGACCGTTTCCTGCTCGGGGCCATCGTGAGCGGTGCCATAGGGCAAGACAATATTGCGGGATTCGAGGAAGGTTTTTACCCCGTCGTAACGAAGTTTGCCGTCAACGTATCGCTGATAGTCGAGCATGACATCGAATGGCTGAAAAGGGACCTGTTCGCGGGAGGCTTTTGCTTTCAGGTACTCATCAAATAACCGTTTCCAGGCGGCTGCATGCACGACGGCGGTTTTTGTGAGGACTCCGTCAAGGTCGAAGAGCACCGCATCGAACCCGCTCAGATCAATGGACCGTGGGTGGAGTGGTTGTTCTCCGGTTGCGCCTTGTGTCATCCTCGATCTCCTTTCCGGTTCAGTCTGTGCGTCGGCATCCGGGACGGGCAGTGACCTCTGTATGCTACCATTCTGCCCCTCGGGGATGTGAAGGAACGTCATGATGTGGATACCTCGCGACCCATCGATCCTCTCGGTACCAACTGGTGGAGAGGAGGAAGCGAAACCGACTCCCCTGTTATTTCCGGTGAACCCTCTATTCGCCATCGACCCACATTGGGCCCTGGTCGAAGCAGGATTCGAACCGGAGCGGGAGCATGACATTGAGTCGCTCTTTACGATGGCGAACGGCTATGTGGGGACGCGGGGTTCGCTTGCCGAACGCACGAGCCTGTCCACCCCTGCCACCTTTCTGGCCGGGGTGTTTGAGGCCGCCGAGGACCCAGGAGGCACCCTGGAACTCATAACGCTACCGGATTGGACACAGCTTCGCGTGCTGGTGGAAGGGGTCCCGCTGTCGCTTGAAACCGGAACAACCCTCGATCACCGACGCATCCTTGATCTGCAGCATGGTCTGCTTTTTCGGACCTGGCGGCATCAGGATCAGGAGGGCCGAATAACGGGCCTCACCTGCGTGCGCGCTGTGTGCCATCACGATCGACACCTCCTGCTTGAATCTGTCACGGTCACACCAGAAAACTACACCGGGATCATCTCGATCGAATCTTTCATTGAAGAGCCTCAGCAGGGGACCCAATGGGCTTCCAAGGTGGAGGGCGACGCAGCCATGGTCGTGGGGCGGACGCGCAGGGGAACGACGATCGCGATGGCAGCTCACAGCAACCTGCGACAGGAGAAAAGCGCAGAGGGAGCGGGCCACAGTCTGGTCGAAGGATTCACAGAGCCGTGGACGTGGCGGGCCCAAAGAGGCGAGGCGGCCCGATTCGATCGCTCTGTCGTCGTCTATTCATCCCGCGAGGTAGGGGCTCCCGCTGCCGCAGCCGGAGAACATGTGCACCGAGTCTCCGAGGCGGGGCTGGACGCGCACATTCTGCGACATGCGGAAGCCTGGGAAGGCCGATGGCGCGCCACCGGAGTGGAAGTGGCCGGCGATGAGATGGCGCAGCGCGCGCTCCGCTTTGCCGTCTATCATCTCAATAGTGCCGTGAATCCAAAGGACGAGTATGTGTCCATCGGAGCCAGGGCTCTCACCGGCCCTATCTACAAGGGGCATGTCTTCTGGGATACTGAAATCTATCTGCTGCCGTTTTACACCTTTACTGATCCTCCGGCGGCGCGGGCGCTCCTGCTGTACCGTTTCCATACTCTTCCTGCTGCCCGCGACAGGGCGCGGCGACGGGGGTATCAGGGAGCCTTGTACGCCTGGGAGTCTGCCGATACGGGCGAAGATGTCACGCCGGACACGGTCATCGCGCCGGATGGCCGGGTGGTTCAAGTTCTCACTGGAGTTCAGGAGCACCATATCAGCGCCGATATCGCCTATGCGGTCTGGCAATACTGGCAGGCGACGGCTGATGAGGCATTCTTTCTCGCGGCAGGCGCGGACATTCTCATCGAGACCGCGCGATTCTGGGCGACCCGCGGAAGGTTGGAGTCTGATGGGC
>JBDTWG010000471.1:0-2943 GCA_040006855.1 Nitrospira sp. | reverse complement strand
CACGGACCGGACGGCCGGGGGGTTCGGGGGCGCAGCCCCCGCTTCACTTGATTCATATGGTCAAAGTAGGACGAAATTTCTCGTGTGGATTCTCTAGAACAACAGGCACTTCACGAGTGGGTCATGGTTATGCGTTTTGTAAAAAAATGTTTGGTACCCACACATTGGTTGGTACCTGTCCAATGATGCTGTGCTGTAACCGCGCTGGCATAGAACAAGGAAGGCGCCCCACCGGTATGAGGGGTCGTTGAAACTTCCACTTAACTGGAGTAGGTCACTTTCTCTTTAATCAGGCAAACCGTGTTATTCTGATTTCTCCGCATTCGACCGCTAGGAAAAGGAGTCTGCCTATGGCCGTCAGGAATGAAGAGTCGGAATCAAGTCGAGCTGAGACGGATAAGAGTCTACAGGATGAGCGCACGAAGACCGACGGACACCTAGAACGCCGACACAAAGAAGTAGAGCGGCAAACGAACGAAGCCATCGAAGGTGATCGTCAGATCGCAGACGAACATCGAGACTTTGAGCGCGCGGCACGCGATCGGCATGTACCGGATCTGGATGAACGGAGAATAAAAGGTAACGAGTCCCTGGTGACGGCGGAGCGCGAACAGTCGGATTGCGAGATGGATGAAGAACGCGCGCGACAAGATTCCGAGTTACGTCGAGAGCGCCAGGAAAAACAATTATTGGTGGAAGCTCTCCTCTCGAAGGAGCGCCAGCGAACAGACACCAATCTGAGCCATGAAAGGGAGTGCCTGGACCTGGCTTCCCAGCAGGTGCTGGAGCATCTCACAGAAGAACAGGCGCGTTCTACGCACACCAGAGAAGAACTCTCGGATCGAGAGCTTGCCCTGGGAATCATGTGTCACGACCTCAAGAACCAGTCCGTTGCCATCTCGATCGGCGCTCAACTCCTGCGACGACAGCTATCCAGAGAATCTTGGGACCGAGCGGATGTCCTTAGACAGGTTGCGGCTATGGAGGACAACGCGGCGTTCATGAGTCGCATGATTGATGCCATTTTGGATATTGAACGTTTCGCGCATGGAAAGGTGACGCTTAACTTGAAACCAGCGGACCTCTGCGCACTTCTGCAGGACACCGCGAAGGTGTTTTCACCGGTCGCGATCAGCAAGTCCTGCACCCTATTTACCGATCTCGGTCCAGAACCCCTCCGGGTGTCTGTGGATCATGACCGTCTCCTACAAGTGGTCTCTAATTTAGTTGGAAATGCCATCAAGTTTACGCCCTCAGGGGGCACGATCTCGGTTACTGCTAAGCAAGACCAATCGCGAGTGACCGTCTCCGTGACGGACACGGGGCCAGGCATTGCCGAAGGGGATCGACCGAAGCTGTTTCGCAAATTCTCGCAGCTGAATACGACGGAAGCAGGCCTGGGTTTAGGCCTCTACATCGCGAAGTCTATCATTGAAGCTCACAGCGGAACCATTTGGGTCGACTCAACCGTGGGACAGGGAAGCTCATTTCGGTTTACGTTGCCGTTAGTCCCCATAAGTGGCCCGAAAAAAACATAGGGAATCGCCTCGAACCAAACTAGCCCCTCGGGGCATTCCTAGTACTGGCATGCCAGGGCCCCTCTTATAGTGTGCGCATTGTGCCGTCCACACCCCCTTCCAGCCCAGAACCTGTCTACTTTCCGGAAATGGCATTATTAGCCGCCATTGTCGAGTCCTCCGACGATGCGATTATTAGTAAAAGTTTAACAGGAATCATTCAGTCGTGGAATGCGGCGGCCGAGCGCATTTACGGCTATACGAAAGCTGAGGCCGTCGGGCAGCTCATTACCATGCTGATCCCGGAGGAGCGGCAATCTGAAGAGCAGCTCATCCTGGATAAAATCAAGCGTGGCGAACGAGTCGATCATTTTGAAACCCTACGAGTGCGCAAAGACGGGACCCAAGTATTGGTGTCACTCACCGTCTCGCCGATAAAGGATGCCTCGGGAAAGATCATCGGCGCCTCAAAAAGTGCCCGTGACATTACCGAACGGAGACGGATCGAGGAGGACCTGAAGTCGCTGACGCTCGAACTTGACTCGCGGGTCTCGCGGCGGACGCAGTCCCTCCAAATGACGCAGGATCGGTTGCGCGCCCTGGCCACGCAGCTGAGCTTGGCCGAAGAACGGGTGCGCCGAACGCTCGCCAGCGAATTGCACGACTATCTGGGACAAATGTTGGTGGTGTGCCGCATGAAACTCACGCAAGCCACCCAAAGGGCGAATGAGCCCACACAGCTCCAGCTGCGGGATGCGGACCGGATTCTTCAGGATGCCATCACCTATACCCGTTCTCTGGTCGCCCAGCTGACGCCCCCGGTGCTCCGGGAATTTGGATTGATCATGGGCTTGACCTGGCTGGCTGAACAAATGAAGCACCATGGATTGAGAGTGGGAATGACGCTGAATAGTCCCAATGTGGACCTGAGCGAAGAACATGCCATTCTACTCTTTCAGAGTGTGCGCGAATTACTCATGAATATCGTCAAGCATGCCGACACGACGGAGGCCGCGCTGACGGTCGATCTGGCCCAGCAGACTCTGGTCATTACCGTCAAGGACACAGGTCGGGGGTTTGATCCATCAGCGGAGCCTCCAACCCTCGAACCGCATCTTGGTCTCTTTAGCATCCGCGAACGGATGGAAGCGGTGGGCGGACACTTCGTGCTCACCTCGGTCCCTGGGTAAGGCACGACCGCTACCCTCAGTTTATCCGTGCAATCGTCTACCCCGTTACCACGATCGTCCTCGAATGCAGGCACTGCTGCATCTCTCGCATTGAACCGAGCCCCTTCGATTGAACCCGTGCGCGTGCTCATGGTTGACGATCACCCCATGGTGCGACAGGGATTACGCGCGATCGTGGAACAATTCGAGCGTATTCAAGTGGTCGGTGAGGCAGCGAATGGGCAGGAGGCGGTGCA
>JBDTWG010000470.1:0-2950 GCA_040006855.1 Nitrospira sp. | reverse complement strand
CCGCTTCTCGACGAACAGGGCATTCAGATCGTGTCAGATCGAGTCACCACTAGCAGGACGGCAGTCGAGCGTGTCGGTCAGGAACTCCTCTCTCTACCGATTAACACGCTGCCGGACCATGAGTACGTATTGCACGGCACGTATGTTGCGGGACGCACGCATTTCGCACAGCTGGAAGAAAGAAAGACAATTCAGGAATGGCTCGAAACCATCGAGCATCAGGCGGAGACGATTGATCAACTCGGCGGCGTTACGACGATCCTCGCCCATCCTCTCTGTATGGAAATCGCCGACGGCATGCAGTCGTTTGAGCAACTCTGCCGGTTTCTGTCACGATACGAAACCCGATGGGTCTCGGAGATGCTGTACGCGAGAGGCTAGCCCTCCCACTCGCTACACATGCGCCACCTGAGCCACGCATCGAAATCCTATCGTCGCACACCGATCCAAACCCGGCCACATGAGCAAAAACTTTGCGGCGAAATCCGTCGGCTGAGGCCCTCCGTCCATATACCAGTGAGAACCCTGCGCGCGGTAATACGAACCTCCGCGGATCATACAGAACCTTGTTCGGCCATCCGTTCGTTCGCTCTCAGTCCACTCCCAGGTGTTTCCGCACATGTCATAACATCCAAACGGCGACCGGCCGTCAGAGAAGGCTGTGACGCTCGTTGTGGTGCCGGTGTCCCCGCCGTTGCATCGCCCGGGCTCCATCGCATCCCCCCAGGGATATCGCAATGCCGACGATCCCTGGGCGGCATATTGCCATTGTTCCTCGGTGGGGAGCTGCTTACCGGCCCAGGCCGCATAGGCTCGTGCATCTTCCAGTCCGACATACACCACCGGGTGATCCTCCATGCCAATGGGAGGGGTTCGATCGGTCCAATGCTTCAAGAAATTCTCGGGATATCGAGGCTGGTAAGTCGAGAGGCGAAGGAACTCGGCAAACTGCCCATTGGTCACCGGCGTCAGATCGATAGCATATCGCCTCAGATCAACCGAACGTTCGAATAGTTGGGGCTTGTGAAAGTTGGCATAGAGTTCGTCGCGATTCGTTTCATTCCCGTAGAACCCGCATTCGCGGGTTCTCAACTGCACGCGAATCGTGACGAACATTGCAGGAATCAATGCCATACCAGGTGGAAGCGCCTGCGCCGGATAGGCAGGGCTCGATGCCGAGGTTCGTAACCTGACCACGCGCGACGGCACCTCGACGGAGTTCTCCGCCCCTGTCTGTATGGTCCGTTGCGCATCGAGCAAACCAAGAACATTTTCACCCAACGAATCCCGATTTCCCACCACGAAACCGGCAATCCCCCGACGGGCGATTGCGCCCTCAAAACTCACGATGCCTCCCTCCACCCTCGGAAATATTTCCCTGCCTGCGATCACATCAAAATACTGCATCCCCTCTGTCGCAGAAGCTTTGAGGATCGTCCCCGACATCGGTCGATCTGCTCGATTCACCAGAGTCCAAAGCCTGACACCAGACTCTTCCCAGAGTGTCGCGTATACATCGGGAAGCTCCGTGTGAACAAGCGGGGTCCAGCCTTCTCCCGAGAAGAGTGAAGCGAAGCGGCGCTGGATGGAGAGCATCGCGCGGAGCATCGCGCGGTCCCTGCCCGACCACCCTACCCACGAACCAAATACGTTTTCCCAGACCACCATGCCAGTCCCGTTCATCCATGCGGTGTGGAGCTGCGGGATGTGGTCGCGATTCCATCGAGCCGTTTGATGCATCATGTGGCGACGCTCATACCACTTATTTCTCAGCACGCCCGGCACGCGACTATCCTCGAAATGTTGCGCCCAGGACATGTGGTGATCGTGAATGTAAGCGAGCGGGAGTTCGCCTTCCCCCTCGAGCACCAGTCCGGGACGTACACGATCCAAGGCCTCGCGCAGCCCGTCAGGCGCCAGCGGCATCGTGTCGAGATAGACGCCGTCGGCTTCGGTGGCGTGAACCATATCAGCCAACGCATCTACATCGGACAGAGCCTCGCGCCGAGTCCCCCGGTCCCATGGTTTGTACACGATCAATCCTCGCACTCCGAGGCGATGACACTGCCGCACGACCTCCCTCACACCCTGCACACCTCCAGGCATGTCACGATAGAAATCGAATTGATTTCGATCATCGGCTCCGATCCGCGGATACGCATGCCACAAGATCAGATTGTCGAATCCGCCAAAATCATCGCGAGCCTGCCGCAGGAATTGTTCGACCTGATATTGTCCTGACTCAGGATCGAAAAATGTGGCGTCGCACAACATGACGAAGCAACTTGAGAAACTGGACTGCACCCACGTGGCCGATTCGTCGCGATATCGTGCGTCGCGATACTCCAAGGCCCGGCGGGCTCGACCTCGCCATTCACTCAATTGTTGGCGAAAGGCAGGCCATAGGAGAGGCGAGTCAGGCGCCTGTATCAACGGCTTGCTGACATCAATCGGCTGTTCAACCGGCGGGTTGGCGGCCGACCAAGAGCGTGGACAAGCATGCAGCCATGCCGCGAACCCGAGCAACGATCTCAGGAATTGGCGACGGGAAAACGGAAGGTGCGAGCGCATGTGGCTAATCGATTCACGGTTGAATGTTATCTGTTGGTTCTACTCGTGGCATGACCCTGGTTTCAAGAGGACTGCGCTCCGACGAGAATGGCTGGAGATCCCGCGTCAGAGCCGGGTTCGGCATGTTAGGAGGGAACGCGAGAGGAGATGGCCGCTATCAGACCTTGTAATATTCCCGATACCAGTCGACGAAACGCGCGATGCCGGTTTCGATCGACGTGGCGGGTTTGAACCCCGTGTCGCGCATCAGGTCCGCCACGTCGGCATAGGTAGCCGGCACGTCGCCGGCCTGAAGCGGCAGAAAATTCTTCTCGGCTTTCTTGCCGAGCGTCTGTTCCAGGACTTCGATGAAGCGCAGCAGTTCAACCGGCTGGTGATT
>JBDTWG010000469.1:0-2960 GCA_040006855.1 Nitrospira sp. | reverse complement strand
CGCGAGCGCGCCTGATTCCGTGTCGAACAGCGGGGCAAGAATCGAGAGGGGATTCGCCCCCCTGTGACTTGCATAGCGACCGTAGTCGGTATGACCCTGGCCGATCGGCATGGCCACGACGTCGGGCCTGATTCCGGGGTAGTGCAGGGCCGGCGCGTCGACGGATCCATGTGGCGAGTGGACGCGGACCATGTCGCCCTGGCGTATGCCGTATGATCGCGCCGTGGCCGGATTGATCTCTATCCAGCTCCCCCATATCGCGCTCGTCAGCGTGTCCGGTAGTTCTTGGAGCCACGGAAGGTTGGCACCGCGGCCCTGCCCGAGCGTCTGAGAGGGGTAGGGGTAGAAGTGCAGGGGGAACTCGGTGGCCTCTCCCTCGAACTGCGCCGGCTCATAGGTCGGCGGAGGAAAAGACATCCTTAACTTCTGTTCGGTGGAATGAGATGGCCACCATCCTCCTCGTTGAAGGTCCTGTTCCCAGCGGGACCGTGAAGCCGGTGGAGGCGACTCGCGAGAAGTCGCCAATCCATCCCAGCGTTTCCTGAGCAACTCAGCGAAGGTGCGGGGCAGGTCGGTATCCGGATGCAACCGACGGGTGAGGTCTAGAATCGTCTCTCCCAGGGCGCGGGTATCATAGAGCGGAGTGACGACTGGCTGAATGAGGCTCGCGCCGCGCCGCGGTGATGAGCCATCCTGAACATGATCGCCCCAGGTTTCCAGCCGGGAATGGTCGGGGAGGATGAGATCGGCCAGCGCGGTCGACTCGTCGAGGCAACTACTGAAGCTCGCGATGAAAGAAGCGCTGGTAAAGAGTTGGTGGATCGGAATGGCCGATGGCAGCGTGAAGAGGGGGTTGCAGTCATAGAGCAAGAGGACTGGTCGCTGATGGCCGGCAGCGGTCGCCTGCGCGAGTTCACTGATCCCTCGTTCGGAAAGCCACTCCACTTCCGCCCGCTCGTGAAATGGCGCGTCGGGATACCAACGGACACCGCCCTCGCTATTGATGTTTCCCGCCAACGCATTGAGACCGTTGATAGCGAGATGAGTGCTGAAGGCGTTCGTGTGTGCGCAGGCTGGTCCGCCGCCTATCGCCAGAGGATGTTCGGCCTCAGCGAATGTCCGGGCCATGTCCTTGATCTGGTCCAGCGGAATGTCCGTTCTCGTCGCCACTTCTTCGAGGCGCATACTCCCGTAGAATCGCTCGAACGCCGCCTGCTCTTTCTTCGGCAGATTCGTTCTTCCCTTCGTCAACAGCAGCTGACCGATGCCTAGCACCAGCAAGCCCTCAGTCCCGGGCCTGATCGGAACCCATCGATCGGCATTGGCGCCGGTCAACGATAGGCGTGGTTCAATCTGGACGAACCGTCCTCGTCGAGTGGGCCGGCCCTGCCGCATATGGCCGAAGGCAATACCGAATGCGACGGGCGACAGCCACTGCTCGAGCAGAGGGGCACCGAACGACAACACATAGTCGGCCCGGGCCATATCGTAATGAGGAATGCCACGGACGCCGAAGGCTCGCTGCGTCGCGGCCCTGAGCGACAATTCCGAATCCGGATCATAGAAGAACAGCCTGCCGCCGACCGACCGCACGAATGTCGATAGGAGTTCTGCCAACGTGCCCGACAAAGGGCGACTGATCATAATCACCTGACCGTCGACGCCGCGCAGCTTCTCGGCCAGCCGGTTGATCCCTTCATCCCAAGAAGTGGCCGTAAAGGCTCCCTTCGACCCCACCGGGGTTCGATGAAGCGGTCCTCGGATACGGTCAGGGTTGTACAGTCGTTGTAGCGCAGCCTGACCCTGCGCGCAGAGTTTGCCCTGATTCAACGGGTGGTCCGGATTGCCCTCAATTTTCTTCGCCCGTCCTTCCATCACTCGCACGATAATTCCACAGCCGGCCTGGCATTCTCCGCAGGTTGAGGCATACCAGTTCGCAATCCCAGGGACGATCTCGTCGTCGGGCAGCAGATAAGGGACGAGGTGACGAACCTCGGCTTCACAGCCGGGCAATATTGTGCCCGCGGCAGTCAATCCCAAGGCTTTCATAAAGGTCCGACGTTTCACATCCATGCGCGCTATGCTCCCTTGAAAGACCGGCCATTGAGATCAGGCTCAGTGATGACAGGTCAGACAGTCTCGGGAGGCGCCACGCTGTTGGTGGCAGGAGATACACCATCCCATCTCAAGCGTCGCTGCACGAGGCGTACTGGTCATATGCTCCACCTCTCCGTGACAGGTTGTGCACTGCAGTCCGTGGGCGAGGTGCCGTTCATGTGTGAAATACACAAAGTCAGGAAGACGTTGCAGCCGCACCCACGCGACAGGTCGTTGTTCATGCCATTGATCGAGCAGCATCTGAATGCCGCCCGTCTTGGCGTCAATATTCTGATGACATCCCATGCAGAGCTTCAGACTCGGGACGCCGGCTGTTGGTGATTGATGCGCGGACCGATGGCAGAACACACAATCCAAGTTCAGTTGGCCGGCGTGGAATTTATGACTGAACGGGATGGGTTGACGATCCTGAGCGGCCAAGTCTGCGCTGCCCTTCGAATAAAGAAGGCCCACGGCCGACGCCACGATGCCGACCACGAAGAGAAGACTCACGCTGTGCAATAGGGAACGCTTCATGTGCCGATGCCTCTGCGGAGGCGGTGCAATGCATGTCGATTCGTGCCCATCTATCCTCAAATCGGGCGTCCCTTCTACTAGGCAAACTCCTGGGCAGGCGTCCTCCGAGGGATGACAAGCGTGCGGCTAGGGTACCTACTAGCTCCCCCTCATATTCGCATCCGCGTACAGTACCTATGCTGCGCAAGAGGCCTGCTCGCCGGTTGGAAGCTGCGGCATGCATTCGAAGGAGAAGAGGGGTCATGAAACTTAAGTGGTATTCAGTCATAATTTTGTTGGGCGTCTTGGCGTCGGTCGCCTCGCTGAAGATGCCGGCTATCTCCCCC
>JBDTWG010000468.1:0-2962 GCA_040006855.1 Nitrospira sp. | reverse complement strand
GGGCCGTCAACGTGATTGTGGTGAGGTGATCGTATGGTCGACGCACGTCCGGCGGTCGAGCAGGTGCAAGCGGCGTTTACGCAGGCGATTACGGAGGTGTGCGCCGTTCACGGCATCCCGATGCTCAGACTGAAGAAGCAGGATCTGCCGACGGTCGCCCATTTTCTGCACACGAATCCGAGTCTGCGAGGGTCGCTGTCGCTGCTCTGGGCGGTCGATCATCGCCCTCGCGAGGCGCGGTACGAAATCTATTATCTCTTCACGTTGGCAGAACACAAAGACTGGCTGCTGCTCGCGACGGATCTCCATGGAGATGAACGGGAGTTTCCGTCGATCACGCCGGGCCTTCACGCGGCGAAATGGTATGAACGAGAAATCCGTGACCTGTTCGGCCTGATTCCCATCGGCCATCCGGATATGCGTCGGCTTGTTCGCCATGAACATTGGCCGAGAGGCTCTCACCCGCTCAAAAAAGACTTTCCGTGGGATAGGGTTTTGGGGCGGGTTCAAGGGCAGTATGCCTTTCGAAAAATTCAGGGCGAGGGTGTCTTTGAAGTTCCCGTCGGTCCCATCCATGCGGGGATCATAGAGCCCGGCCACTTCCGATTCTCGGTCGCCGGTGAGCCGATCATGCAGCTTGAACTGCGCCATTTTTGGAAACATCGTGGCGTGGAAAAACTGTTCGAGCAGCAGCAGCTGACCGATGCAGTGCCGTTGTCTGAGCGCGTGTCCGGCGATACGAGCATCGGCCATAGTCTGGCCTATTGCCAGGCGGTCGAAACATTGCTGGGCATGGAGGTGCCGACTCGCGCTCGTTATCTACGCAGTCTCGTTTTGGAACTCGAGCGGCTGCACAATCACATCGGCGACGTCGGGGCTATTTGCAATGATACCGCCTATGCCCTCGCCCATGCTCACTGCGGGCGGATGAAAGAGCAGCTCATGCAGCTCAATGACCGTCTGACCGGATCGCGCTTCCTTCGGGGTGTCAATTGCGTGGGTGGGGTGGCTCTCGACGTGACCGCCCTGCAACTCACGCAGGTGGTAACGGAACTGGACGTGCTGGAGCGAGACTTCACCGCCATCGAGAAGATTCTCTTCGCGAACGCCTCCCTCACGGAACGGCTGGAGAATACGGGCATCCTCACGGAGCGTATTGCCTGGGACCATGCCGTGATCGGCGTCGTCGGCCGCGCCTCGGGGATAGACAGGGATATTCGCCGCGATCGACCCTTCGCCGCCTATGACGAACTCCAGCCGAAAGTTATTCTCTATCGCTATGGTGATGTGCGCGCCAGGATGCGGGTGCGATTGGATGAGGTGCATGAGTCGATCCGACTGATTCGCGAGATCCGCCGGCTCATGCCGCAGGGGCCGCTTACCGCGCAGCCAGTGCATCAGCCGGCCCCCGGCGAGTGGGCGATCTCGGCTGTCGAAGGGTGGCGTGGCGAGATTCTCTATATGGTCATGGCGGGAGAGCCAGGCCGGATTCACCGCTGTAAAGTGCGCGACCCATCCTTCGTCAATTGGCCGGCGATTCAATGGGCGGCGATCGGCAACATCGTGCCGGATTTTCCCCTGATCAATAAGAGCTTTAATCTGTCCTATGCGGGGAACGACCTCTGACCCACTGACGCGGCACTCACTCGCCGGTCACCTTCGACGGAGGAATCATGTTTCGAATCATCAAAAAAAGTCTCAAGACTGGCGTCGTGACGGGACGGCATCCGGACGGGAGCGTGCCACGCGAGCCGGTCAGTCAGGAGGCCATCGAAAAGGCCAAGCCGTTCAGGCGCTCACTGACGATCCGCGAAGTCGATACTGGTTCCTGCAATGCGTGCGAGATGGAAATGAATGCGCTCGCCAATCCCGTCTATGACGTGGAACGGTTCGGAGTCCATATTGCCGCATCGCCCCGCCATGCTGATGCGCTGGTCGTTACCGGCCCTGTAACGGTCAACATGGAACGACCGTTGAAAGACGTCTACAGGGCGACGGCTGATCCTAAGCTCGTCATCGCATTGGGAGACTGTGCCATTCACTGCGGCATGTTCAAGGGGAGTTATGCCGTGACGGGACCGGTGGATCGGCATATCCCCGTCGATGTGCGTATACCTGGTTGTCCTCCGCGTCCGGCCGAAATCCTCGCGGTGCTGGAAGAGTTACGTAAAGATCGGCCGGATTCAGATCAGTAGTGCCCACAGGCAGTCAGGCCTCCGTTCACCCAACAAATCTTTGCGACCTGCTCAATAGACCACACACCTGCGTCCACATCCCTTCTTCTGCCCCGCCCTCGCGAGCTGATGCTTTTCGACTGTTCACTCATCCGAAGCAATCCGTCCAAAATGCGTGAACAGCTGTTCGGGAAGATCTTCTCCGGAAAGCTATTTTCTTAGGCACGCCACACGATCAGCTTCTGCGCCTCCATTTTTTATACCGTCTTAACGCGCGCGCGCGCGGGTTTAACACCGTTCTGACATTGCGATTGGTAGGCTTCCACCATACGAAGACATGCTGAATTCGAGGATTGCATACACACGACAATTTAAGAGCGAAGGAGTCAGCGATGACGTTGGTTGTGCTGGGCTTGTTGTTAGGGATGGCCGGGCTGCTCTGGATCCTGGTCCTCGCCATCATGCAGGCGGATGGGCAAACCCATAGGAAGGGCCCGCGAGTGGCGAATCAGGTCGTCGTGGGGACACCACATTGCGGATCAAGGGCTGCGTAACGCAGACGAAGGGTGCAGAGGAAGGGCAGCAATCATGACGTCGAGAGTGTGGTGGATCAGTAGGATAGTGTTACTTGCGGTGGGGATGACGACAACTCCGGTGCTGGGCCAGGACCTCGTCGGTCCTCCAGACGGAGTGCAGTCGCAAAAGAGTGCACCCGCTGAAACGTCGGAGCAAGGGAAGGCCGAGCAGCAGCCGTGGCACTATGGGGGATTTGTCGACCTGGGCTATTC
>JBDTWG010000467.1:0-2966 GCA_040006855.1 Nitrospira sp. | reverse complement strand
GTGCTGACCTCCAATTTCATCATTCTCCCACTTAGAGAGGAGACTGACGACGCGGCCTCGTCCGCACCAATCCCAAATGTATGAGCACGATTCTTGAAACAATGGAGGTGATGATCACCGGGAGAATGGCGATCGGGGTAGCTTGCCCCTACCAACTAAGAGATTTCTCCGAAACCCGATTGGTGAATTGCTGTCTTCAAAGATGAGTTGAGCATTTTCGCGCCGTGCGGAGCGTGCATCATCGCTCAAATCATGGAGGGTTGTGAACCTGCTTCCTTCATATCGAACTTGGGGGACACCAGAATTCTGGTCGATAGTCAGCATACTGGCGAGGTCTTTTCGGCACAGTATGCATTCTCTTTATCCCGTATACATAAAGCTTCATCGCCATTCCTCATCCACAGATATTTCTCGCATGAACAGACAGAAGTGCACCATGGTCTGTTCGTAGCAGGGTATGAATGGGACAGACCTGACATAGAAGTCCCTTCCCAGCGATGGATGTCTTGTTTCGGGTGACCCAACACCACAGGCACCACTGATGTTCAATACAATAAGGCTTCCTAACTACCCTGGTTCCATGCGTTTCGCAAGTGTCGAAAGTTATCGGGTCATCGCGATTCTCCTGGTAGTGTTCATCCATGCGAATTTCATCACACGCCTGCACCTAATAGGAGGCAGGTATGGATTTATCATTGACTTGCCGCTGTACCTGCTGTGGTGGATTTCTGTTCCCTATTTCTTTCTTGCGGCGGGTTACTTTTATGGACTCAAGGTTCGCTCAGGCCACGATCCCCTCGTCCTGTTGGGTCGCTCGTCCCGGTCGCTGCTCGTTATATTTTTATTCTGGGTCTTGGTCTATTCATTCGTCTCACGGCATTGGATCACCGCCTTTTATGAGCAGGGCATCTGGCAAACGCTATCGGCCGAAGGCGCACACACGGCGACTATGCTGCTGAGCGAACATGTCAAGCTCCTCTTAATTCCGAGAGCTCCGATCTATCATCTGTGGTTTCTCCCCGCGCTGATAATGGGCCTGGGGACGGTGGCCATAGTGATCAGGGGCCGGCTCGAACAAATGGCGGGGAGCCTGCTCCTGATCCTGTATGGTCTCACGGTGGCTTGTGACGTCATACCGTTCGAAATTCTTCGGACTTATCCGCCCCGGATGTTCCTGCTCGGCATGTTATACACTTTGCTGGGATGGTGGATCTCGCAACAAAAATCCGTCTCAGTTCCTCTCGCGCTCGGGCTCATGGCGGGCGGGACTATGCTCGCCTTTGCGGAGGGAGCGGCATTGAAACTGGTATTTCACGCCTCTACGGGGCGGGTCGCGACTTATCCGTATGCGGGAGCGCTGCTACTAGTGTTGGGAATTTTCTTGTTTACTCTGGCGAAGCCGACGCTGGGTCAAACGACGTTCCTGCCGACTCTGGCTCGGTTCACACTCGGGGTATACGTCTCCCATATTCTGATTGAGCACACGCTGGCTCCCTTGCACGACCAACTGCCCCACATTGCAGCGATCTGGCATTTCATCTATGCACTCTCCGTATATGTGCTGTCTGTCCTATTGACGTGGGGGCTTTCGCACATCCCTCTGCTTCGCAAGGCCGTCCTCCGAGAGAGTGATGCCACCCCAACCCTTCTCCGAGATGTCGCAGCTTCGAGCGTTCAGACATCTTCCATCCGTCATTATTAAGCTTTCTCCGTAGCCACAGGTCTGCATCCGCGCGCAGTGTGTCTTTTGCAAGTTCTCCGGACCAATCTTGAGAGAAAGATGTCGTCGCGGACTCTGGATGTCAGGCGTCAAGGGACAAGATGGAAATGGCTAGATATGGAAGAAAATAAAGGTGAACTAGGGACACAATTGTGAAAGCGTCGAAACCTTCGTCCGCACAGATTACTCCCCACGGAGATTACAAAGTGGGGATTTCCATAGAGCACGGAGGTCAACACAGGTTGCCCGGAGATTGCGCATTGGTGGACAGGACGACATTGGTCGGCCCGTCCTGCCACCTCCCTTTCTATAAAATTCAATCACCTCGTGTAGGTACTTAGCTCATCGCGGGCGCTCATAAGCCGCGGGTCACCCGTTCAATCCGAGTCACCGCCAGCAAATAAATCCTCATCAGAATCAAGCGACAAGCCTTCACGTTCTCACCTCGACACCGTTACCGCGCACCAATCGAATCAGATCCGCCGTGCTCTGCAACACGAATCAGGGACTCCTCGAAAATTACGGCATCGCAGTCAAACCTGTCGACCAGGGCGTTTGCGAGGAATACGTTTATATCGCAAGATTCTTTGAAATGCTTAGAGTGAGGTAGGTATCTCTCATGGCCAGTGCTTCACAGAGTTGGAGGCGAATCAAGACCCCTTGAGGACATTGATTGTTCTACGATGGGCAACGCTTCTCCCGAGGAGTTCCACGCCGGAACAACTGGCCTAACCGACTGTCTGTGGAATTAAGGGAACGTACTATACTCCTAACCGCAAGCTGGAACGTCCTGGTCCTTTGCCTGGTCCATCGCTCTGCTGTTGACTTCAGAGACTGAGATGGACACACCACTTTTCTCCTCAACTGCCTGCTGTAGAAGGGGGATCATCTCGTTCAAGGGAGCGTGATAGGTGTCGGCAAAGCGTTCTTCCATCACTTGCTCCATGGTCAACCGCGAGGCAATCTGTCGCCAGTTCCCATCAACCGCTTCTTTCATCAGCTGCGATGATGGAGACGACTTTCCATTGGCCAGGTCGGACCGGCTGGCCGCAATATAGTACAGCGCTTCGACTGGACGGTGATCTTTTGTGCAAGCCGCCGCCATGAACACTCTGGTGTCCTGTTGATTGAAAATGTCAGCTTGGCCAGGCTGGGCCAACAGATAACCCGCCGTGAGGACGGTCCCCAAACTAACTGCCCACACGCAAGAGGCAAGGTATCTGCTCATGGATTTCATGGCTGGTTC
>JBDTWG010000466.1:0-2977 GCA_040006855.1 Nitrospira sp. | reverse complement strand
GACCTCCTGCAGACGCTGCGGCACATCATGGAAATGGCGGCGCGGACACTCGACGTCGAGCGGATCGGCATTTGGCGCTATACCGATGGTCGCAGCGCGATTCACTGCATCGATCGCTACGAGTTGAGCCACGACCAGCATGTGCATGGAATGACGACAGCGGTCGCATCCCGCCCAACCTACTTTCACGCGCTGAGCACTTCGCAGATGATCGCGATCGACGATGTTCGGATGGATGACCGCACCCCACAATTTTACGGCAGCATCGTCCCGCAGGATGGCATCACCTCCATGATGGATATCCCACTGTACCTATTCGGCAGATTGGAAGGCGTGATCTGCCACGAACATATCGGGCCCGCGCGGCAATGGATGGAGGATGAGTGGATGTTTGCCATCGCCGTGTCCAACCTTGTCGCCCTGGCCTACGAAGAAGAACAACGCAAACGTGCCGAAACGCAGCTCCAACAGTCCCAAGAACGGCTCAGAAGTCTGACCGGACGGCTTGAATCGATCCGAGAAGAAGAACGAACCAGGATCGCCCGCGAAGTGCATGATGAATTGGGGCAAGCCCTGACGGGCGTTAAATTAGAGTTGGCATTCCTGCGCGACCAGCTCTCCGACGTGCGGCCGACCATACTCGCCAGAGTCGAGTCGACCGTGAAACTCGTCGATCGAACGATGCAATCCGTGCGGAAGATTGCGACGGAACTGAGGCCGGTGGTACTGGACCAACTCGGCCTCATTCCCGCCATCGAGTGGCAGGCACAGGAATTCCAGAACAGAACCGGCATCCAATGTACGCTGAATATCTATCTCCGAACCGTCGCGTTGTCTGTGGACCGCTCCACGGGGGTGTTCCGCATTTTTCAGGAGATCCTGACCAATGTGGCCCGTCATGCGCAGGCCTCCCTTGTGGACATCAGCATGCAAGAGCATACGGGACATCTTCTGCTGCAAGTGAGCGACAATGGTCGAGGCATCACGGAAGCTGAAGTCTCCGGTTCTCAATCCCTGGGACTCCTCGGCATGCGCGAGCGCGCGCTGCTGCTGGGAGGAGAAACCACAATTGAACGCAACCTGGAAGAGGGGACGAGGGTGACCGTACGCGTTCCCCTCGATCAATCACAGCCGGAGTAAAGGGATCATGCCCCACCGCGTCACAGGGCGGAACACTTGATGAGAATCGACAAGGTAGGACAGCGGCCATGAAAATATTGATCGTCGACGATCATGCGGTGGTGCGGCACGGAGTCAAACA
The DNA here is from genome assembly GCA_040006855.1 of Nitrospira sp. Taxonomy (GTDB): domain Bacteria; phylum Nitrospirota; class Nitrospiria; order Nitrospirales; family Nitrospiraceae; genus Nitrospira_A. Next base: position 1,716 of record JBDTWG010000466.1, on the reverse strand, counting down.
AATCCTGATCGAACACTTCCAGTGTTCGCTCATCGGCGAGGCTCAAAATGCCGAGGAGATGATCGAGCAGGCTCAAAAAAAACACTGGAGTATCGTCATCCTGGATGTGGGCATGCCCGGTAAAAGCGGACTGGAAGCGCTCAAGGAACTGAAGCATCTGCACCCGAAACTTCCCGTGCTTGTGCTCAGCGCCTATCCCGAGGACCAGTTGGCTCTCCGCATGTTGAAAGCAGGCGCGTCCGGATATCTGTCCAAAGACAGCGCGCCGAATGAATTGGTGCAAGCCATCCGAAAAATCCTCAGCGGAGGAAAATTCGTGAGCCCAGCGGTGGCCGAATTGTTAGCTTTGAACCTAGAGAGTGATTTGGGAAAGCCCCTGCATGAGCAGTTATCGGATCGCGAATACCAGGTGATGTGTCTGATTGCCGTCGGAAAAAGTCTGAAGGACATTGCCGATGATTTATGCGTCAGTATCAGCACCGTCAATACCTATCGAGCGCGAATTCTCGAAAAGATGCAACTCAAGAACAACACCGAATTGACACATTACGCAATCAACAATCGTCTCGTGAACCGCCTGGTCAAGTAAGCTCCCTCCCCCGTCTCATGACTGTCTTCGCGTTTCCGCGCCCACCGCGCTCTTCGTAGCATCAACGTCGACACAGAAACTCATCAAAACGGCTACGGGCAATCTGTGCGAAGAGCGATGGTGCGTACCCTTAGCTTCCTAGTACATATAGCCCATCACAAGAGCGCCTCGTGAGAGCGCTTATTCAGAGCATCCTCGAGGGGATTCTCAGGGAGCAGTAAGGGATCACAGAGACTGTATGGCTGAGAAGCAGGAAACAGTGTCACTCATTGTCCGGCATCTGGAACAGCACGGTCCCTGCACATTGGAGACGCTGGTCCTCAGAATTTCACCCTGTACATGGAACCAGGTGTTTGCGGCTATTGACGAGCTCTCGCGGGAGGGAACGATCACACTGGAGCCCTGCCATCGCTTCGACTACAGACTGTCCCTGGCGCGTCCCCATCGACAGGCACCTCGCCATCCCGATCCCAGCCTGGGTGCATCGGAAGTCCTCTCAAGCTGCGGTAAGCCGTGTACTGAATAACACACGTCCCCGAGCAGACGTTGCAGGAGTGGTCACCTGTCCCGGTCCGGAAAGAATGGAAAGAAGGGAAAGAAAGGAACAGAACATGAACAGTCCTCACCCGACGGCCAGAACTAAAGTCATGATTGTCGATCCTGAGTGGCAGTTCGGACTCGAACTTGCTGATTGCCTGGCAACCAGCGGGTATCAAGCGATTCTCGTCCGAAGTCTGGAGTCCACGATCGACGATCTCAGAGAGTTGCAGCCAGGTGCGATCCTGCTCCGCGCTGATTCATACGACGACAATCTAGGGGGCCAGGAGGCCGACACATTAGAAACCGTGAAAGCCCTTTGTCCGCAGGCACCGATGCTGATGCTGACCAAGCCGGGCCAAGATACCTTGCCTGCGATGCCGCAGCGCGCAACCGAGGACCACACGGCCATTATCCCACCGACTCGGGTGGTGGAGCTGCTTCAAACAAAGCTCGGCATACCTCGCGCGCGCCTCCTCTAACGTGGCGCGCGCATCTTAAAGTACACAACCAGTCACTCCAAGGAGAGATCACTCATGGCACGAGAGCGGACCAAAACGACCCTGGACACCAATGGGCGACAGGGACGA
>JBDTWG010000465.1:0-2994 GCA_040006855.1 Nitrospira sp. | reverse complement strand
TAGGTCAGGACCACCATGGCGAAGACGCCGAATGCAAAAAGGTGGGCGAAGAACAAGACGGTGGTTGTCAGCGAAAATAAAGGAATTACCAGGGCGGCGGAGCGGTCGCGGAGTCTCATCCAGAGTGCGCAGGCGAACAAGGCGAGCCCGAGGCCAAACAGATAATTGAGAAACCCCCACAGGAAGACACTGTTATAGAGAAAGAAGAACGCCAGCAGGGGCCAGGGCGACCAACGTCGGTGCAAAGCCGCATGGAGGGCCATCACGCCGCCTACCAGCAATGCGAAGATCAGTCCGATGAAGACCTTGCCGGCGGTTTCGATGGGCATGATCCGGGTGAGCGGGGGCACCACCAAATCCATTGCGAGGTTCGGAAGAATGTTCCAGTGGATCTCATAGTATTGGGTGAGCCAGGGGGACCGTCCGGCGTCGGCCAAGATATGCATTCTGGCCATGTGGTTGGGATAGTCCACCAACGGGGGGATCTGGACCAATACGACAGGGATCAAGGCGATCCCGAGCAGAATGACGGCTGCGGTGAGCACGCCGAATAGAGGTACTCTGATGTGTGCGGAGGTCGCGGTTGCCTTCCTTCCGATGCCAAGCTGAACCTTTCTTGTAGCGAAGAAAGCGCAGTAAAGGCAAGGAGTGCGACATCGGCACAGTGGCAGGGCTCAGAGGCTATTTGGCGGCGGTATCGCCGAGGCTCACGAATTGCTTGCGGAACCCAACAACTTTTGCGAGATAGTCGCGGGTCTCTTGATAGGGAAGAGCAGTACGGAGGCGGTCATAGAGCGCGGCCGGTTGGAGCCCGTTAATGTGCTGCAGAGCCGTGCGTTGGTCTTTGGAGAAGGTTTTGAATACATTGCCGGCACCGGTGTTATAGGCCGAGATGACGCAGTATTCTCGTGAGACCAGATCGGTGACGTCGTCTAACTGGGAATAGGTCAAGACATTGAGGTAGGCCGCGCCCAGTTCAATGTTATTTCCCGGATCGAAGAGATAGTCACGCGTGGGTGCCTTGTCTTCGCCTTTGGCCTTGCGATAGGCGTCGCGCCCGCCGCTGGTGGGGACCAATTGCATCAAGCCGTAAGCCGGCGCCGAACTCACAGCAAACGGATTGAAGTTGCTCTCAGTGCGAATGATGGCAAACACGAGACTAGGGCTGACCTGATACCGCTCCGCAAACTGGCCCACGACGCCGCGATATTTCTCCGCCTGTTTGTGCGAGAAATTGGTCACCATCGGGATGTTGACGAGGTGGGCGGTCTTCTGCCCATCGTCTTGCTCAACCGTGCGCGTCGTCGCGCTTTTCGAGAGGAGCGCCTCGGCAAACTGTTCCGCTTCGGTCGGGGTTCGCACCGGTTTACCGGTTTTGTCCACTACCAGGCCTAGGAGATAGGGTTCCTTGTCTCCGGTCAGGCTGATTTCTTTATCCGTAAAGAGGTCCACGCTGCGGGGATCGTTGGGTGTCAGGAGCGTGGTGACGACGGCGTTCTTCAGGCTGGCTTGGGGATTTTTCTCGTCAAGTGTTTCGATCAGAATATTCCCCGCGTCGAAATCGACAATGGCTCGGCTGCGATAGTTTTGGGTGTACTTGACGTACTTCTTCTGCTCCGGCAACTTCACCTCTTTAGTGCCCCACTCCTTGCCGACCTCTCCGGTCAAGGCCGCCATCAAGGCTTGGAAATCGCGTTGAATCGAGCGAAGGTCTCGCAGCAGGGCCTGAGGGTCCCGCCCATAATTCTCCATTCGTCGCCGCGCGATTTCAGCCGGATCCTTGCCGCTCACGATATCCAGGACCGTTCTTCCGCTACTGCTGCCGACGGCACGCTCGGCGGCGCCGAGCATTTTGTCGGTCGTTTCGCAGCCCGAAATGAGCGCCGGGATGATGAGACTGAGGAGCAGCCAAGGCAATCGGCGATCAGACATGGCGGGAGTATACCGAAGGTTTCTCGGAGAGGAAAAGAAAATCTCTCAATTAGCGTCGTTCGGGTTGCGAAATGTAGTAAAACCCGAGGCTGGCCGATCTACGCCAGGGCTCAGGTAGCAGGTATATCCACGTGCTTGACGGGTGGTTTTGTGGGCCAGTACGATACTAGACTGATAGTGATGTGTGACCGAAAGGCAGGGAGCATGGGGTGGAATTCCAGTGGCGCGACGCCTGAGCTGGGTTCAGCAAGGTGGTGCTGGTGTCGACGCGTCGCATTCTTGGTTCTGGCCGTGATGCTGCCGGGGAATGCTCACGCGGGATCTTCCTTGGCTGAGCAGAGTTCCACGCTCGCGGTTCAACGAACCATGAACGAAATCTTATACATCCTCACAGAATTGAAAGATGCCAGCCGGTCGACGCAACGTCTGTGGGAAATCGAGCAAGTGGTGCGGCGCTCGTTCAACTACGAAGAGATGGCCGAGCGCTCCCTTGGAGAGGCTTGGGATGGATTGAATGCGACCGAGCGTCGGCAGTATGTTCGGCTCTTCGTGCAGTTGTTGCGCGATGAGGTGGCCGACAAACTTCGTGAATACTCCCCGTCGCAGGTCGCGTATCTCTCCGAAGCCGGAAATGACGAGGCGACGCAGGTCATGACGGCGCCTGCTGGACCGAACGTTGATACTAGGATTGAGTTTCAGATGGCACGCCGGTCCGGAGCGTGGATCATGAACGACTTGGTCTGCGAAGGTGTCAGCATTGTGACAAACTACCAGACGCAGTTCTCACGCATTTTGCGCGAAGGGTCCTTTTCTGAACTGATGGAGCACATGAAGCAGAAGGCGCTCGTGGCAAAAGTAACTGAGAAAGTCGATTCCTGAGCAGGACTCAGCCTCCCTTGCCTTCAAAGCAGCCCATTCCGCCTCACCGTAAAAATTTATGCAAGGGGCCTGAATCCCACGACACGGTCCTGATGAACCCGAATCAGGAGTTTTTGACGGTTGTTGACGCCGAGTTTGTTGAAGATGCTCGTGAGGTGATGGCGTACGGTTATGTCGGAAATG
>JBDTWG010000464.1:0-2998 GCA_040006855.1 Nitrospira sp. | reverse complement strand
GTCGATAGTCGGGAAACCAGCCGCAATGTTTGATCCATCGCCCCAGAAAATAATTTTTGCGAGGCACGAAGTAGGCATCGGCCTGCGGGCCGGCGGCTAACACCTGCCGGATCTCATCTCGCAACTCGGGGGTCGCGCGCTCGTCGGTATCCAAACTGAACACCCACTCGTGCGTCGCATGCGCGAGGGCCTCATTGCGCAGACGGCCGAAGCCATGAAAATCATGCTGATAGACCTGCTCGGTGAACTCGCGGCTGATGCGTGCGGTGGCATCGGTGCTGTGCGAATCGACCACGATGATTTCATCTGCCCAGGTGATCGATTCCAGGCAGGCTCGCATGTTGGGTTCATCATTATAGGCGATGACCACCGCCGTTATCGGGGTATGACTCACGGTCACGATTTCCTCTCGATCAGACACTCAACCTTCCTACGGACCGAACAGCCCGTACACTCTCTTTTAGAGCCGTGCCCCAAACTCTCGCCAGGACCAGAGACGATTCGAATCAAGCGCCACATTAGACACTTCGTAGAGCGCCAACAACTCCTGATAGAGGGAGGCTGAGAGAGATCGCATGCCGTCCTGCTCGTCCGGCAGGAGTTCGAAGGTCAGACTCGTCGTTTGAGTCCTCTCTGTCAGAAACGAGTACAACAAGACACCGTCACGACTGGCTAACCCCACCAAATTATCGTAGATGCTCGTGAGATAGGCCACCTGGTCCGGCAAACAATCCCGCACGAGGAGGCAGGTAAGGTCATGCCCCGCGAACGGCGCGAATGCCGGCATCGCCCCGTTCAAGGCCAGGAGAGTCGGCGCGACATCCACATGGCTCGCAATCGTTGACACCGCGCGTGGGCGGTACGTGGCAGGCGTTCGCAATGATTCATCCATCCAGATCAGCATCGGCGACGCGAAATGGCCGACCTTCCGTTCAATATCGGTGCTCCCGACCGGTTCGTGCCGCCCATGATCACCGATGATCACGACCACGGTATTGCGCAACAGTCCCTCACGCACCAGCTTCGAGAACACACGCTCCAATTCAAGATCCGTATACCGAAGCGCCCCGACATACTGGTCTGCAACCTGCTCCTGGAGTGCACGGACCTCTTCATGGTGAGGCGGGGCGGCAAAGGGATGATGTGTCGACAGCGTGAGGCTGGTGAGAAAGAACGGTTTCCCCTCTTTCTGGCGCTGCTTGATCCGCTCATAACAGAGATCGAAGAGTGCGCCGTCGACAATGCCCAGTCCCGCCCGCTCCGCCTGCGAAGGGAAATCACCCTCGTCCAGCAACTGCTGCAACCCATTTCGCGAGAAAAACGTTTGCAGTCGATTGAGATCCCGATGCTGCCCGATCACCATTTCCGTGCTGTAGCCTTGCCGCTGCAGGAGCGACGGCAGGCAGAGATAATCGTGAGCATAGCGCGTTTTCATTGCGCTGGCCCCATGCCGCGGGTACGTGCTGCAGAGGGTGGCGAAGAGTCCACGGGAGGTCTGGACGCCGTTGGAGAAGAAATTGGTGAAATAGACACTGTCGTCCCTTAACCGATCCAGAAACGGAGTTCCGCGCACCTCGCCGTAGGTCTGCCCCAGGTATCGGCGGTCCAACCCTTCCAGAAACAGGATGATCACGTTGGCGGGCTTGGAGAACCGTACGCCGTCGGCAGTGGCCGTCATGGCTCGGACCAAGGGGTACCGTGGATCCGGGAATACCTCTCCCGGCCCCAACAGACCCTGAGCCGTGCGCACGGCGACGTCATACGGCATGATCTCGGTGTTTGCCCGCTGCGCCATCGATCCTCGCGACACCCAGGCGACCCGCAATGCCTCGCTGGCGAACAAGATCGGATTCTGAGCCAGCGTGTAGTAGACCGTGCTGCCGATGTGAGCGACTCGAATGCCGTAGGGTCCCAACGGATGGAATCCGGCGCCCCCTCCGACCAGGCACACACACAGGACGGCGTTTGCCTGAAACCCCGAGCCGAGCTGCCATCGAGAGAGCGCCGGAACGACTATAGCGGTGTAACCCCACCACCACAGACCGATCCCGACCGCCTGAATGCCCAGAAAGAGCACCAATCGCCCTGCCCATTTCCCGACGGCCTCCAGCTCTGCGCCGGTTTGTTTCAACGCCTGCGCGTTGGTGGTCTCCTGGGTCGCCGCAGGCGCGAATAGATCCCCGACATATTCGAGAAACACGAAGTCCATATGCTGCCGATTAAAGCCGTAATACCCCATATCGACACAGAGCAGCACGAACAACAGCACACCGAACAAAAGACAGCTCACGTGCAGCGCACGCCGGAATGACAGGGCGGGCGACTGTGCTGAGCCCCGCAGGCCGGTCCATCCTCGCCTCAATAATACCCAAGCCCCGGCGCCTGCCAGGCCCAACCCTAACGCAAAGGTGGCCGTGATAAAGTCCCCGCGCACGCCGACAGCCAGGGTGTGTAGTAGAAGAGACAGGGTCGGGGTTTCCTGCGCGAACGCATCACGGAGCAAGAAAAGGCGCTCCGCCGTTTGCATCACGACGAACAGGATCCACCAGAACAGCACTGTCTTGCGGATCGACGACCGCGCTTCGGCCCATCGTTGCATCATGGTGTGATCACCCGCCGATAGACCCCTTCCAATTCATCCACCATACGGTCGATCGAATAGGAGCGCTCCACCGTCTTGCGGCCGCGTCGGCCCATCGCCGCCCGCAGATCAGGATCGGCTAATAACCGCCCGATCCGATCGGCCAGCGCATCGGCATCGCGCGGCGGGACAATGAACCCAGACTCCCCATCAGCCACGACATCGGGAATCGATCCGGTCGTCGTCGACACCACCGGAAGGCCGAGCGCCAAGGCTTGCATCAACACCTGCGGGATGGTGTCGCCTTCGATCGTGGGAATGACGAACAGATCCAGCGAGCGAAACACATCCAGCAGGTCGTCGCGAAACCCTACCATGCGGACGTCGGCCGCCAACCCGAGGCGTTCGATCTGCGCA
>JBDTWG010000463.1:0-2998 GCA_040006855.1 Nitrospira sp. | reverse complement strand
ACGGTGGTGTCCAGCACTATCTCCGGGATGCAGCAGTTGTCTGAAGCCGTGTCCAATTCGGCAACGATTATCTCTGACCTGGGAAAATCGTCCGATCAAATCGGCGAGATCGTGCGCACCATCGAAGATATCGCCGACCAGACCAACTTGCTGGCCTTGAACGCCGCGATCGAAGCGGCTCGTGCCGGAGAACAGGGACGAGGATTCGCCGTGGTGGCCGATGAAGTCCGGAAACTGGCTGAGCGGACGACCAAAGCCACGAAAGAAATCGGCGATATGATCCGCCAGATTCAGCACGACACGCGAGGCGCCGTCGACTCCATGCAGCAGGGCACGCAGAAAGTGACGGCCGGCGTCGACTTGGTCAATAAGACCGGCGAAGCCCTGTCTCAGATCGTTCGGATGGTGTCCGAAAGCGCCGATATGATCCGGCAGATTGCCGTAGCGTCAGAAGAGCAATCGGTGGCGACGCAGCAGATCGCCAGCGACATCGAAAACGTGGCGAAGGTCACCAAAGAGTCGTCGTCGGGAGCCCATGAGTCGGCCAAGGCCAGTCAAGATCTGAGTCAGCTGGCCGTCGAACTGCAGGGCATCGTGGGTGGCTTCAAGATCTAAGCGTCCAACCACGAGAAGGAGCCCAGCATGAGTGCCACTGAACAACAGGTCAACCCTCTCTACCAGGCCTCCGCAAACAACCCTGCGGACCGCCTGGGCGAGAAAGCCGGTGATGATCTTCTACAGTTCGTCATCTGTTTGATCGGGAGCGAAGAATTCGCGGTCGATGTCCTGAGTGTTCAGGAGATTAACCGTATCGTCGAGGTCACGCGGGTACCGAAGACACCGCCCTACGTGGAGGGTGTCATCAACCTGCGGGGCCGAATCATTCCCGTGCTGGATTTGCGAAAACTCTTCGGCCTTGCCGGCGCGCAACAGACCACACAGACACGGATTGTGGTGGTGTCGGTGCAGGCGCGCCTGGTTGGGTTGATCGTGGACTCGGTCGAAGAGGTCCTTCGCGTCCCTCGCAGCGCCATTGAGCCGCCCCCCTCGGTCGGCACGATGGCGGGAGCGGAATTCACACAAGGCGTGGGACGCATTGATGATCGACTACTCATCCTGGTGGATTTGAGTCGACTGCTGATGGCCCGAGAGGCGGCCTAGTAGGCTGACTGATATAGCGAGTGAGAGCTGCGGGTGGTGGAGTGCGAAGCGCCTACGCGCAGGTCAGATCTAACGCCTGAAATCTTCGCATGGTGGCGCGGGCCAAAAATAACTTATGAATTCTGAGCGTCGGACGGTGTGGGCGGGGAGGAGCCGCGGCGGCTTTGAGCTTCGAGGACCCGTTCAAGCAGCTGCAACGACTCCGTCAACACGTCCGAGGCGCAGCTCAGGGTGACATGAAATTGTTGCATGGCTTCCGGCCAGCGACCTTCCTGCTGTAGGACCTGAAATTTCCGATGCTGCTCATCGAGAATGGCTTGTTTGGCATCGAGCATCAAGCTATCGGCAGGACCCACAAGAGCACCTCCAGGAAAGACGATTGTGACTCTGGCGCACGCTACCAGAGTTTTTCCGGCAGGCGCAAGCCCACCGTTCTGGCTTCACACGGTACTTTTGAGGAACAACATCGCACGTGGTGCTGAGGTAATCGAATCGTGGATATCGCCACTATACTGGGCGTCGTTATAGCAATCGGGTCCATTCTCGGTGGCCAAGCTCTTGAGGGCGGACACATCGGATCGGTGCTGCAATTAACGGCCTTTATCATCGTCATGGGCGGGACAATCGGGGCCTGCTGCGTGCAAAACCCACTGCCGGTCGTGATCAAATCGATCACCTCCGTCACCCTTGCGTTGACCAATCCGCCCCACGACGTCAAAGGCACGATTACGCAAATCCTGGATTTGGCCAATGTGTCGCGGAAGCAAGGCCTGCTCGCGCTCGAAGGCAAATTAAAAGACTTGCACGATCCGTTTTTCAAAAAGGGAGTGCATCTCATCGTCGACGGGACCGACCCAAAACTCCTCCAAGAAATTTTAGAGATCGAAGTTGAGCACCATGAAGAAAGCGGGATTCACGCGGCCAAGGTCTGGGAAGCCGCCGGAGGGTATGCGCCGACGGTCGGAATTCTCGGCGCCGTGCTCGGCTTGATCCATGTGATGGAAAATCTCGCTGACCCGTCCAAGCTCGGCGGAGGAATTGCCGTGGCGTTCGTCGCCACCGTCTACGGCGTCGGAGCCGCCAATTTGTTTTTCCTGCCGATCGCCAATAAGATGAAGTTCAAACTGAAGGAAGAAGCCGGCTTACGGACGATGGTGATTCTGGGGCTCGTCGGGCTCGCGCAGGGGGAAAACCCCAGACTCCTGCAAGAGAAGCTGGAAAGCTACCTACCGCCACACGAGCGGACAAAGGAAGACAAGAAATAACATCCCTCGTCGTTCGTGAAGCGCATCTCGTTGCAAAAGACAGACGCTTCGCGTTTCACGTAGTACGACTCATGGTCTCCTAATGGCAAAGAAAAAACACGAAGAGCATGAAAATCACGAACGCTGGTTGGTGTCCTATGCCGATTTCATTACCCTGCTGTTTGCCTTTTTTGTCGTGATGTATTCCGTATCGTCTGTCAACGAGGGCAAATATCGAACCGTGAGTGAGTCCATTAAGCTGGCGCTGAATCCCATCAACAGCATCCCATCCAGCCGCTTGCCTTTCACTATCGGCAATGCGAAACCTAAAATGATCCCGTCCGAAGCGGTGAGCACGAATGACCCCGTTATCCGCCGCATGCGCGAAATCATGACCAAAATTAATCCCAATCTTAAAGGGGACATTTCGGAGGTCAAGATCGTAGAAAGCAGTCATGGCACAATCATGATCTCTCTGCCGGAGTCTATTCTCTTTCAAAGTGGAGAGGCGCGGGTGCGTTCGGAAGCGCTGCCCTTCCTCCAAACGATCGCTCAAATTCTAATCGAAATGGATCGGCACATCAGAATTCTCG
>JBDTWG010000462.1:0-3000 GCA_040006855.1 Nitrospira sp. | reverse complement strand
GTGATCGCGCTTCTCCAGCGATCCGGAATCTCTGACAACACATTGATTCTTGCCCGCACATCCTCCCCTCGCTTGGTGTCATGCGTCGAGGTCGCCAACATAGAATAGGGCCAATTGGCACGCCGTTCGCGCAGCCGTTTGTGGAACGCCTCGACGGAGAGACCAAACTGCGCCGGTTCCCCCCCGACTTCGTTCAAGGAGATGAGCCGATTGTAGATATAAAACGCGGTATCCTCGATACCTTTCGCCGTGACCGGACTCGTGGTCTGTTGAAATTTGGTCACGAAACGAATCTGCTTTTCATGGGTCAGATTCGTCCGGTCGGCCAACTTTCTCAACAACAGGTCGCGGACAAAGTCGAACACGTCGCTGCTCAACGCCGGATTGCGCCGCTTCGCGCGCGCCACCGCAATACCGATATACGTCCGATCGCCCTCCAGCACTTCTTTTTGGTCCGAGGTCACATAGGATCGGTACACGGGAAAGGAGGCAATGATTTCCCCTATGGCGTGAGTCAGGCTGTTCAGCGTGAAGTCCCGATAGTGCCTATCGCGTTCGGAAAGCAGGTTCAATTGGTGCCCCAACACATTGATCTCACTGGACATGGAGGCGCGCATGATCAGCTTCTTCGTGAGATAGACGAGATCTTCAAACACGATCCGCTGGCCGACGAAGCGGGTATAGAGCGCATCCATGGCCCGTTCCTGAGCCGAATGCACGAACAGGCCATTGACCAGATTGAGAAAATCATAGCCGGTGGTCCCGGCAACCGGCCAGGTCTTGGGAAGCTGCTCTCCTTTGCCGAGAATTTTCTCGACCACGATGAAGAGTGAGGGCGGTTCACCCTGGGTGTCAGGCGCTAGCTCACGAGCCGCCCAATGTTGCAATTGAATGAGATAGTGCTCCGGGTCGTACAGTCCATCGACGTGATCGATGCGCAAACCGGTCGCCACACCGTCCTTGAGCAGTCGAAATATCAACTGATGCGACTCTAGGAAGACACTGGTCTCCTCGGTGCGTATCGCGGCCAATTGATTGATGTCAAAGAACCGCCGATAGTTGATCTCCTCAGATGCGACCCGCCATGAGGCCAGACGGTAATTTTGCTCGTTGAGGAGCGCATCGAGGCAATCGAAGCTCGCTGAGTCGCCCTTCGTGCCGTTGTACGCTGCCACGTTGGCCAGCAAATGCTCCTGAATGGGTGGACAGTCTGTGACCAAGGCCGAGAGCCGGCGACGGACAATATCCTTCTCCCGATACCGCTCGGCCACCCGATCCGCACCACGCTCATTGCGAGAGGGCAGATTGCGTAGGGCCGTGAGGATGCTTTGTAATTCAAGGACCTGTTCATTTCCCACCCCAAGACGGTCGACAAGTTCGTCCAGGCGGAACGACAAGATTGCGGTCCAAGATTTGGGCGCAATGGGAAACTTGTGATCGTAATACGTGATGACAAAGCCACCACCTTCATACACCAAGCGGATCTCTTGGTTCTCCAGAACCGTTCCATATTGCTCGCCAAGAATCGGCAGGAGTACCTTGTCTTCCAATTCACGCTTCAGTGGCGACCAGTCGATATCAAACGCCGTTGCATACTTCGAGCTGGGTCCATGCTCCAAGACATCCCACCACCAGCGATTTTCAGTGGTGCTGATCCCCATATGATTGGGCACGACATCTATCAACAGTCCCATGTCATGTTGTTTGAGCGCCCCTGCAAAGTCCTGGAAATCTTGCTCTGTTCCCAATTCAGGATTCAAGACGGCAGGGTCCACAAGGTCATACCCGTGCATGCTGCCGGGAACGGCTTTCAACAGAGACGACGTGTAGCAATCCGTGATCCCCAATTTGTGTAGATAGGGCACGATACGGGTGGCATCCCGAAACGTGAACGTATGATTCAGCTGAAGACGATAGGTGGAGACAGGGATACGTGGCATGTCATCTCACGATTGAATGGAGGGTCTATTAGTAAGCGGACAGTCGACGTTTACGCTCCTTGGGCGGCAGGACCGGTTTGGGCAGGACCGTCAAACCTGAACTCGTCCACTCGGTTGTAGAACTCGCTCCCTTCTCACCGCTTCCCACCTCGACTCCGGCCCGAATTTCATTCTGACGATCGACGATGACACGATGCAACCTCGCGCCTGACCCAACATGAGTATGATCGAAGATGACAGAATCTTCAATTTGAGCCCCGGCCTCAATCCTCACGTTGCGGCCGATAATGCTCCGCCGAATATCCGCCTCTATCAGCAAAGCTGCCTTCACCGATCAGAGTGTGATCGACATAACAGTTCACCAAACTGGCGGGCGGACCGCTGGAGGGTTCCGTGCGAATGGGCCATTCCCTGTTCCGCAGGTCACAGGCGGGGGTGTCTCCCAATAGATCCATGTTTGCCTGCCAGTAGGCCTGGATGCTGCCGACATCTCGCCAATAACCCGGCTCTTCGTAATACGCGATGCCTGGCACCTCATTCTCTTGGAAATTGTAGACCATCACGCGATCACTCTGCAGTAGACGGGGCAAGATATCTCGCCCGAAATCATGCGAACCGCCGCTCTTCGAATCGTCCTCCAAGGCCTGGATCAACACGTCGGTGCTAAACAGGTAATTTCCCATGGAGGAAAGAGCGCGTGCCGGATCTTCCGGCATGGATATTGGCACCGGCGGTTTTTCTTCGAAACCAATGATACGTCCGTTTCGGTCGACCTCGACGATCCCAAATCCTTGCGCGGACGCAACAGGCACGGGGAGCGTCGCCACCGAGACATCGGCCTCGCGTTCCATGTGAAAGCGCAACATCTGACGAATGTCCATGCGATAGATGTGGTCTGCGCCAAAGACGGCGACGATATCGGGGGCAAAATCACGAATCACATTCATATTCTGGAACACCGCATCGGCCGTCCCTTTGTACCACCCTGCGCCGGAATTCATTTGTGGCGGAACGACGGTCACAAACTGCCGCTCCCCGTCGCCGATTCTCCACGCTTTCC
>JBDTWG010000461.1:0-3007 GCA_040006855.1 Nitrospira sp. | reverse complement strand
GACGGGCTTTCCAGGAAACGGGTCACCTCTTCGTGCGATTTCCATTGGAAGAGCTCCAGCAATTCACTTGCCTCGACCGTAATTGCGGCCGCGAGTTCCTTGGGCTTGTGAAACTGCTCCCAATTGCGCTTCCGTCGAAATTCCAGCACCGCCGCCAGCACATTTTCGTTCAACATCGAGGTCCTCTCCTGCTAGCAGCGCTGGAAGATGGGGACTGCCGTGACCGGTGACACGGTACAGGGCACCGGGGAATTTCAGGCGCAGCGGACGCGCCATCGCAGGGCAGTGTACGGCCTCGCGATGTATGATTGCCAGACCGGACCTGCCCCGGGCTTGGCGCCTAATAGATCAGCCGGGGGACACAATTGAAAAATAATAGCGAGTGGCGTAGAGGATGAGGCACGAATAGAGAAATTGCGAGGGGATCTCAGGGGGTCTCTTCGGTTTCCGTCTGGCCATTGATGAACGCGCAGGCGAATTTTCGCGCGCAGGTTGTCCCAGCACTGCTTGCAGGAGATCCGATCATGAACCTACGACTGGTGTTCGCATTGCTTCCGCTCTTGTTTCTCGGCGCTCCTCTCTACGCACAAATTCCCTGCTCGGATTGTGTCAACCAGGCTGAGGGAGAGGTGAAAATATGCCTTGATAGCGCCACCGGGCCAAGCGAACGGAATGACTGCCTGGACAACCGGCAGGCGCGGATGACGGCTTGCAGCCAGAATGAATGTAAAGTAGAAAGAGATGAAATCAGACCCACGGAGACGCAACCGACGCCAAGCCGGCCTGGCCTCGGGACATACAGCCCAACGGAAGGTGAGTGGCTGGCACTAGTCATGAGAGCCACCCTCAGACGGGAGGCCACTCCCGACAATCCCTATTCGCTCGATGTTGTCCTTGCCGGTGCCGACACGCTCCACATCCTCGTTCGATATCGTCCACCCATGACCAAAGACAGTCTGAACAAGACCGTCGAGGCCGCCAGGGAAGCCATCCGGAATCAGGCGAGGGCCTATGGGTGGGACAAATGGGTCAAGATTCGGGAGACGGTCGAGCTGGAGCCGGGCAAGAAATGAGCAAGGGGCTGATTAAGCGGCTGCCCCTTGAGGTTGCCGTCAGCAGGTAGGCTACTCACTTCAGCCGGCTCGCACCACCGAATCAGGGCTCATTGGGGCGGTGTTTCATTCGGAATCTTGACTGCCGATATTCAGCGTAAGACGCTATGTACTTTAATAGCTCCAAGTCTCATGTGCTAACGGTGCACCATTCAAATCATCTCGTCGATGTCGCCAGTTCGGCAGGAACTTATCCATCAGCGTGATGAACCGGTCGTTGTGGTTCCGTTCGATGAGATGCAGCATCTCGTGCACGATAATATATTCAAGGCAGTGAGCCGGCTTCTTCGCCAATTCAAGATTGAGCCAAATGCGGCGGTCAGCGCTGTTACAGCTACCCCACTTGGTTTTCATCCGTCTGACGCCCCAGTTTTCAACTCTCATGCCCATCTTGGCTTCCCATTTCTCAATCAACGGCGGGATCAGGGCTTTGAGATTCGTTCGATACCAGTCAAGCAGGATGTGTTCGCGCCTGTGCCGGGTGGTTCCTGGAGCGATACGAAGCTCAAGAGTTTTATTCCCTCGCCTCAACACTTGGGGGGAGCCAGCGTGCTGGACCACCTGTAGTAAATACCGGCGGCCAAGAAAATAGTGGCTCTCGCGCGACGTATATTCACGGTCTGTCTGCCGCGCTTGGGCATGAAAGCGTTTCCGCTGTCGCTTGATCCAGGCGAGTTTTGAGATGACCGCCAGCCGGACTGCGTCGTCATGAATTCTCGTCGGAGCGGCCACACGGACGTGGCCATTAGGCGGGTAGACGCCAAGATGAAGATTCTTGATGCCTTTCCGGATAATCTCGACCAGCAAACCGTTGACGGTAATCCGGCTCCGTTCAGTACTCATCTTGGTTCTGCACCAATGCGAGAACGCGGGTGGCCCGCTCATCCAACGACTCCGAAGATTTCGAATGATAAGTCCCAAGCCTCTCCACAGACATGCCGGAACTGACGTCTGAGGACGAAGGGCTACCTTGGGCTTCGACTTTTTCTAGGACGGCTCTGATCGCATTCCGTACCCGTTTCACCTTGAACTGATTGCCCCGCCAGTCATCCTGCCGACTCTCTCGCACGGCAGCATTCACGGCTAAAGCCAATGTTTCATCTTTGTTCAGGTTGTCGTAAAGCGCTCGCTTACCCGCGGTATCCATCGTCTTTGGATACGCGCCACCTGTTTCCGGGTGAGCCACCTTCGTGGTCAGTTCCACGATCTGTCGCAGGTACTCGTGATAGCTCAACGCCTGTTCGCGCCGCTGTGTGATCAGAGCGTCCAGCAATTGCGACATCTTTTCGTAATACTTCGGGTTGACCGGTTGTTCGTCGATGATCAACTTACGGACGTTGTTCTCGATGGCTTCCGCTACTGCGCCTTGGCTCTTTCGAATGCCGAGGGGGAGCGCGTTCACGGCATCCGCCCCACGCTCGACGATGAGCTGGACCAGCGAGAGATCGTCGAAGGCGGACACCTTCTCACTCTCCTCGGCTCTGATATAGGTGTCGATCAAGTGCCGCATCGCCGGTTCATATTGCTTCAGATCGATGGCATCGCCGCTGTGCAACTTCACCTCGTTGCGCAGATTTTCATAGAATGTCACCTCGGTCTTGGTCGCCTCAGCTTGTGAGGTCGTAAAGCCTGCTTCATCCATCTCGCTTGCCAGGTTGGCATAAACGGCTGCTGACCAGCGCCATGTATTGACTGAAACGCCTGTATTATCGGTGGTGAAGCGACCGGACCAGGTGACGGAGCTGATATTTCCAGGCAAGTTGGCTGGGACTTTGAAGGCGAGGGCTGTGAGGAAGACCTCCTGCTGGCGTTGGCTGACGGGAGCGGTAGTAGCCCAGGTGCCATTCTCCTGATCGAATAAGGTGGTAGCGGAAGTGGCGGCGGGGTCGAAGGTG
>JBDTWG010000460.1:0-3012 GCA_040006855.1 Nitrospira sp. | reverse complement strand
GCACCCGATCGTGCTCGCGGGCAACGGCGTCATTCGCGGTCACTCCTCCGAAGCGCTGGTGCGATTCGCCGAAGTTCTGAACATTCCGGTGGCCACCACATTCATGGCCAAAGGCGTCATTCCGGATACCCACCCTCTCTCGCTCGGCGCCATTGGGCTGGAGACACTTGACTATGTGAACTGCGAGTTCCTGGAGGCCGATGTCGTCATCGCGATTGGATATGACATCGTGGAATATGCGCCCCATACTTGGAATCCCAACCGGGACAAGAACATTGTGCATGTGGACATGTCACCCGCCGAGGTTGACGCATCCTACATCGTCAATGTCGGGGTGGTGGGCCATATCACCTCCTCACTCGAAGCACTGACGGATCGAGGTGCCGCGCATGCTGCGCCGCGTACCTCACGGTACCGCCAAATGCTTCGTGATGAATTGGCACAGGGCGGTCAGGACACGTCCTTCCCCCTCAAGCCGCAAAGAATTCTTGCCGATCTGCGTTCATCGCTTGCCCACGATGATATCGTGATCTCGGATGTTGGCGCGCACAAAGTCTGGCTGGGGCGCCTCTTCCCATGCTTTCTTCCCAACACCTGCATCATCTCGAACGGGTTTGCCGCCATGGGCATTGCCCTGCCCGGCGCGGTGGCGGCCAAACTGGCACACCCGGACCGACGAGTGGTGGCGGTCACCGGTGACGGAGGATTCCTGATGAACTCGCAGGAATTGGAGACCGCCGTGCGCATGAGTACCCCCTTTGTGGTGCTCATCTTCAACGATGGCGGCCTCGGCCTGATTCGGTGGAAACAAATGCAGCAATTCGGCAGGTCGGCATACGTGGAATTTCATAATATGGATATCGTGAAATACGCGGAAAGCTTCGGCGCGAAAGGCTATCGCATCGCATCGGCAGAAGAACTGGCTCCTGTCCTTCGCACCGCCTTGAACGCCAACACCCTGTCCATCATCGACTGCCCGGTGGATGCTTCGGAAAATTTACTCCTCACCCAAAGACTCGGCAGGCTCGCGAAGCCAACTGGTCCTAAACAATGAAAATACACATATTTTCCCCTGAACTGCTGCGCAAGATGGAGGGCTACCTGCTCACCGGGCGGGATGGTCTTTTGAACTATTCCGAGGCCTCCTCAAAACTCTAAGGCAACCCTGCGAAGCAATGGGCGGCCAGATGATACGTTGGCAGCAGGCCGTGAAGAAGCAATTGGGTAGGCGGTCTGCGCTCCAGTGACGTAATGGTGGAGTATGACGGCGAACAGCAGGACTTTAAAGTGCAGATCTATCTCGATGATCTCGATTCCGAGGCCATACGAGTCGAGTTGCATGCGGACGGCGCCAATGGCGAAAGTCTGCTCCGGCAGGAGATCTGTGGTCTCTGGCCAATCCACGGGTAGGTCTATCGAGCGTCAGCCTCTGCAGTCCGACCATCAACAGGCCATACGACGCGGCTCATACAGCACAGTGGGAATTTCTCTAAGACACACTCACATCATGTGGCAGGGACGCTGTGATTCGCAAAGGCAAAAGAATGATTAAAAAAGACCCAACGCCAAAGGCAACAAAACCGAAAAGAATGCGACGCCCAAAACGTCCGATGTCGCCCATCTCGTCAGGTCAGCCATCTGAACGCCCACTGCATGATTACATAGCGGAGGTTTCCGAATGCACTGAAGTACGGATGGGTCTTCCGTTACCTATGGGAACCCATGAATATGGGGGGGGAGTGAACTTTGCCTGCTTCAGCCGTCATGCCAGCCGGGTTCGGCTGGAGTTGTATGATCAACCAATGGACGCAACGCCGTCCAGGGTGATTGATCTCGATCCGACCCGCAATCGCACTGATGATGTGTGGCACGTCTGGGTTGAAG
The DNA here is from genome assembly GCA_040006855.1 of Nitrospira sp. GTDB lineage: Bacteria > Nitrospirota > Nitrospiria > Nitrospirales > Nitrospiraceae > Nitrospira_A. The sequence goes on along the minus strand of JBDTWG010000460.1, from coordinate 1,128 downwards.
GGATCCTTTCCGGTCAACTCTATGCCTACCGGGTGGGCGGCCCGTACCATCCCGGAGAAGGCCATCGATTCAATTTCAACAGACTGCTCTTGGACCCATTTGCGACGGCGATTACACAATTAACCCACTGGGATTTCGGACCGGCTCGAGGCTATGACCCTGCGGCATCCGAGGCAGACCTGGTCTGTGCGACAGTGGATAACGCCGGCACCATGCCGAAATGCGTCTTCATGCACGAGGACTTTCACTGGCAAGATGACCAGCCGCCCCGACATCCTTGGTCGAACACCGTGATTTATGAAACGCACGTGCGCGGGTTGACCATTCACCCCAGTTCCGGAGTGGCTCACCCCGGCACGTACCGCGGCCTGGTGGAAAAGATACCCTATCTCACAGACCTGGGGGTGACGGCCGTGGAACTGATGCCCATCTTTGAGTTCAACGAATACCAGCTGACGGGCATCAATCCGCAAACCGGCCAGCCGCTCAAAAACTACTGGGGCTATGATCCCGTGGCGTTCTTTGCGCCTAAGGCTTCCTACAGTAGTTCGGGCGGCGTAGGTCAACAGAAACTTGAGTTCAAGGAAATGGTCCGGTCTCTCCATGACGCTGGCATCGAAGTGTTTCTGGACGTCGTGTTCAATCATACGGCTGAGGGGAACGAGCTGGGGCCAACGCTCTGTTTCCGCGGAATTGCTAACGCGATATTTTTCATGCTGAAGGACGAGAAACGCTACTACAAGGACTATACCGGGACCGGCAACACCATCAACGCCAACCATCCCGTGGTGCGGGATCACATCTTGAATGCATTGCGTTATTGGGTGGTGGAGATGCATGTCGATGGATTTCGGTTTGACCTTGCCGCGGTGCTCGGTCGGAGCCGTTCCGGTAACGTGTTGCCAAATCCTCCGCTGCTCGAGCGAATCGCGGAGGACCCGATCCTTCGGGAGGTGAAGATCATCGCCGAGGCGTGGGACGCCGCCGGAGCGTATGAGGTCGGAAGCTTCTCCGAACGCCGCTGGGCGGAATGGAACGGTCAGTACCGTGATGACGTCCGACGGTTCTGGCGGGGCGATGAGGGGATGCTCGGTTCGTTTGCCAGCCGTATCTGCGGGAGCGCCGACA
>JBDTWG010000459.1:0-3020 GCA_040006855.1 Nitrospira sp. | reverse complement strand
TTGACGACCGGTCTTTCGCCGCTGCTCTTAGGAGATTTTGTCACCCTCGAACAGGGCACCGGCTGCGTCCATATTGCGCCGGGCCACGGTATGGAAGACTACCTGTTGGTGCTGGACCATAATGCGAAGGCCAGCGTGGGAGAACGTCTCGAAATTCTGGCCCCGGTGGACAACGGTGGGAAATTCACGGAGGCCGTTCCCGAGTTTGCGGGGCAGCATGTTTTTAAGGCCAATCCGAAAATCGTGGAGCGCCTCAAGGAGAACGGCCGCCTGCTCGGCCATGGGTCGCTGAATCACTCCTATCCCCATTGCTGGCGCTGCAAACAGCCGGTGATCTTTCGCGCCACCGAACAGTGGTTCGTCTCGATGGAGACCAACGAGTTGCGGCAAGAAGCGTTGGCGGAAATCGATCGTGTGCAGTGGGTGCCGCCTTGGGGGCAAGATCGCATCGAGGGCATGATTAAGAACCGGCCCGATTGGTGTCTCTCGCGCCAGCGTGTCTGGGGCACGCCGATTCCAGCCTTTACATGCATGACATGTAAACAGGTATTGGCTCAGCCGCGAGTGATCGATCATGTGGCGGATTTGATTGCTCAGCATGGCACGGACTATTGGTTCGCCAACCAGGCCGGCGCGCTGTTGCCTGCCGGCACTCAGTGCGAAGGGTGCGGGGGGACGGAATTCGAAAAAGAACGCGACATTCTGGACGTATGGTTCGAATCCGGTGTGAGTTATGCGGCGGTGTTGAAACCACGCCAGTGGTGGCCGGCGGATTTGTACCTCGAAGGTTCTGACCAGCATCGCGGCTGGTTCCACAGCGCCTTGCTGGCCGGTGTGATCACCGATCGCCAGGCGCCGTACAAGGCGGTGTTGACACATGGGTTCGTGTTGGATGGGGCGGGCCGGAAGATGTCGAAATCGGCCGGCAATGTCGTGGCCCCGCAGGATGTGATCAAGCAATCAGGCGCGGAAATTCTTCGCCTGTGGGTGTCGGCGCAGGACTACCGAGAGGATTTGCGGATTTCTCCGGAGATCCTGACTCATCTCATCGAAGCCTATCGGAAGATCCGCAACACCTGTCGCTTTCTGCTGAGCAATCTCTACGATTTTGACCCGGCGCAGCACCGTGTGCCGTTTGAGCAGTTGCCTGAACTCGACCGTTGGGCGCTCATGCGGCTCGGAGATCTGATTCCGCGGGTGCGCAAGGGCTACGACGACTTCGAGTTCCACACGATTTTTCACGCGTTGAACAACTTTTGTTCCGTCGATCTGAGCGCCGTTTATCTCGATATTCTGAAAGATCGGCTCTATACGTTCCGCAAGGATTCCCCACTTCGGCGCGGTTCGCAGACCGTGTTGTTCGATATCGTGGTGGCCCTGACGAAGCTGATGGCGCCTGTGCTGAGTTTCACTGCCGAGGAAATCTGGCGGATATTGCCGGAATCCGTTCGAGTCGACTCGAAGGCCGACAGTGTCCACCTGACGATGTTCCCGGAGGTCGATCCACGTTGGGCTGATCCCAAACTGGCTGAGCGGTGGGAGCAGCTCCTTGCGGTCAGAACAGCAGTTCAGGCGGCATTGGAAGTGAAGCGTCGCGACAAAGTGATCGGGGCGCCGCTTGAGGCGCGAGTTGTGATCGAAGCTCAGCCAGCACAGTACGATTTGTTGAAGGCCTACGGTCAGGACCTGGCGGCGTTCTTCATTGTCTCAGATGTGGTTTTGCACTTGTTGCCGGATGTTCCAGAAAGTCCTGGTTTTATAATCACCGTGGACAAGGCGACCGGCATCAAGTGCGAACGCTGCTGGAATTACCGGCAGGCCGTGGGGACCTTTCCCGACCATCCGACGCTCTGCGATCGTTGCGTGGAGGCGGTTCGTTGAGCACTTCCGTCCGCTATCTGCTGCTCGGATTGCTCAGTCTGGCGATCGTGGTGATTGACCAAGTCACCAAAGTCTACGTCATGCAGACCATGCGGCTGCATGAGTCCATTCCGGTGATTGCCGATTTCTTCAGCATCACCTACATTCGCAACCCCGGCGCCGCGTTCGGCTTCTTGTCGTCCAGCAGCGCCACGTTCCGTTTCGTGTTTTTCGGACTCACGTCGATCTTTGCCGTGGGATTGCTGGGAACAATTCTCGTGCGCATGCCGAAGCATGACTGGATGGGCCAACTCAGTGTGGCTGCGATTCTCGGTGGGGCGATTGGGAATTTATTAGATCGGCTGCGATACGGGGAAGTGATCGACTTTCTCGACTTCTATATCAACGGCTACCATTGGCCGGCCTTCAACGTGGCTGACTCGGCGATTACCGTCGGTGTGGTGTTCTTGATTCTCCACTTTGCCTTCGAGAAGCATCCCGATGATGCTCCGGTTGTCCAAGAGAACCGCCCCTCTTAGCAGGATGTTGAAAAAGTCCGCCAGCTTTGTTCTCGCATCGCTCAGAGGCTCAACGTACGGCTCATAGTACGATTCGCCTCTTCCCTCGCTGCGGCCGCGCTGGACGGACTTTTTCAACATCCTGCGAGTGCTTATATCCGTGTCTGAGATACAGAGCGGTTCGCTATTTCGAGGCTGTTAGAGTAGTTTTTCAACAGCTCTCCTAGCCCTCCCGTTACCGACTAGGCCGGCAGGGGGAGGATAAACCCGCCTTGTTCGCGGAATTGTCGCTGCTGCGCCTCCGAAAACATGGCGAGTGGTTCGCTATGGCAGAATTGGCATTCCTTGAGGGTGACGACGGCGTTCGGTTCCCCGATTCCCACCAGATACTGCTTGGCGAGCGTGAGGGCCAGGTCTTCATTCGTCGTCATCACGTCGAAGTGCAGCTTGCCGTTCTTGCCGTTGACCCAGGTATCGTATACGTGCACGGTATCCATCTGCTTTCCCATGACGGCTCGGCTTTCTGTTGGCAGGTTACGAACATACTCCTTTACCGCTGTCATCGTCGGAGGCATTGAGCTTTCAAACAACAATACAGGATGCTCAAAATGGTCGTCCAGCAAGGCCGCAGCGAGGCGCCCG
>JBDTWG010000458.1:0-3024 GCA_040006855.1 Nitrospira sp. | reverse complement strand
CTCTTGTCATTGTCGATACGATCTTGGGTTTGCGAATCCACCGCATCAAGCTGAGTTCCTCACACCGTCGCCGCCTCATTCAATGACCTCACGGCGGCGTGACTGCTCCGCTCTTCAAGCTCAACATATAACTTGCCAAATTATTGAGGTCCTTCTCGTCCAACGGGAATGCCGGCATGATGGAACCGGGCGAAACGGACTGCGGATCGCGGAAGTGCCGCAGGTGCCATTGCCGGTGGGGCCGTTGATCGGCGACATAGGAGAGATCGGGGCCGACTTTGCCCCCTTCACCATGGATCCGATGGCATGCGGCACAGGAGTGTTGGGCATAAAGGGTTCGTCCCCGAGCCACAGACGGATCGATCTTCGGCATGGCGTATAGGTTTTGTAAAGAGATGCCGAGTAAGGCGAAGACCGTAATCAAGAAGATTGCACCAGCGCCTAAAGCGACAGGACGTGACGCTGGCCGGCGCTCCGGATGACGATCGAGGAACGGCCAGCACAGCAGCCCGAGTACGAACAGCGCCGGCAAGACCCACGTGGCCAGGGGTTCGAGGGGCCCCGTCATGTATTTCAAAAACTGATAAAAGAAGAGAAAGTACCACTCGGGGATCGGCGTAAAGGTATGGTCCGATGGATCGGCCCGATCCGCAAGCGGAAATTCGACCGTGAACGCCAGCCCACAGAGTAGGACAAAGACCGCGGCCATGACGACCGCATCCATGAAGACCTGGCGTGGATAAAACGGCTCGCGGCGCTGCTGGGCTTGTTCCTCACTCCACGGTCCGGCCGGACCCACTCTCCTGAGTATGAACAGATGGAGCGTGATGCCGCCGATGATGAGAGCGGGGAAAAACAAGACATGCAGCGCAAAGAACCGCGAGAGGGTCAAGGCGCCGAGGGTCGTCCCTCCGCGGAGCAGTCGAACCAAGAGGTCCCCGACCAGCGGCACCGAGGCCACCATATTGGTGCCCACCTGCGTGGCCCAATAGGCATTCTGATCCCACGGTAAGAGATACCCGGTAAAGCCGAATCCCATCATCAAGAGCAACAGCACCACGCCGACCACCCACATCGGCTCGCGGGGGGACTTGTAGGCGCCATAGAGATAGACCTGCAGTAAGTGAAGCCCGACGGCGACCATGATTGCCGATGCGCCCCAATGGTGCAATCCACGCACGAACCAGCCGAAGCTCACCTCATGCTGAATGTATTGGACCGTGTCGTACGCCGCATCAGGGCTTGGCACATAGTAGAGCGCCAAAAACATTCCGGTCAGCGCTTGCAGGGCGAAGATAAACAAAGTCGCAGAGCCAAACACATACATCCAACTGGCCCCGCCGGGAATGGGCTCCTCAAGAAGCGTCCGAGTCAGCGGTTGCAGTCTCAGCCGACGATCCAGCCACTCGTAGATCCTGGATGCCATGGGTTACCCTCTTGCCTTCAGATCATAAAGTTCTGAGATCCCTCGTTGAACCGGTTTTTCCGCATGCCTGTGGTGCGTCCTCATAATTCCACCGCATGGTCGAGACCCGATTTAAAGTCCTTGTACATCACAAGTAGTTGCCCATCCTCCACTTTGGTGGGCAAGACATCCAAAGGGCGAGGAGCCGGTCCCGCGAGGACTTTTCCTGTCACATCGAACACACTCCCATGACAGGGACATTGAAACTGCTTGGCCGGCGCATCCCAGCGATATCCGCAGCCCAGATGGGGGCACAGAGGAGAGAAGACGGTGATCGCTCCATCCCCTTGCTTCACGACCCAGACCGCCTTCTTGGCACTGGTCGTGCGCCAGCCGTCCTTAACCGTACTGGCATATTCCAGTTCCTGAGGTTCGCGGGTTGGAAGATCCGCGACCTTGCCGATCGGCGACCAGACATCGACCCGACGTCTGAGGGCGGGAGAACTGACATAGCCGAGCAACGGAATCAGGAGGGTGAATCCCATCAAAGTGGGAATCACTCGAATCATCCAGATAAAGAAGGTTCGACGTGGTCCAGTGGAAACGTTGGTCCCTTCGGCTTCAGTCGTCTCCTGGGAATGTTGAGAAGCAGTCATCTCCTGACCCTCTCATGCACCCACATTGACGGGCTCCGCCTTCTCGGAGCTGCCGATCTTCTGGCCCAATATATTTAACGCGTTTCCCAGCGACTCGAAGCCCTTGACAACTTCATCGCGTGCCCAGCTCGCGCCCGAGACGAGCTTGTTGCCCAGCGCCTTGGTGTCGGCCACCGCCGCCGCGGCCCCTGCCTTCGCCTCCGCCCCGGCCCACCCAGCCGCGCTTTCCAGCCCATGAGCAGCTGCCTTGGCGCAATGGTCCAACGCGAGCGCGTGGTTGGCATGGGTGAACGCCGTGTCCAGATCAGCCAGAGTCTTGATCGTGCCGCTCTCCAGCGTTGCCGCCGCTACGGTGACCTTCTTGGCCGAGAGATCCATCCGCGTGGCGGTGTCCTGGGCGTGCTTCATCTCAGCCTGGGCGCGAGCCATGTCGGCCTTCGCGGCACGAGTGGCCTACTCCCTCAGCTCATCGACTACGGCTCGCATCTCCGCCGCGGCTTTCTGATTGTCCTTGGCGTCGAAGGCCTTGCGCGACGCAGCCAGATGCCGGCTGATTTTGTCAGCCACCGGGGTGAAGGTCATGTCGTCGTAACTGATCCAGTCGGTGGGCGATTTGGTCTGGACCGGTGCCGTCGCCGGAGCGGGCGTCGCGTGCGCCGTGGGTGCGGCCAGCGTCTTCGTCGTTTGCGCGAACGCCATACCGGAGAGTGCCGTGAGGGCGATCAACATGGTTGCGGACAGAGGTTTAAAATGGAATGTCATACTGCGCTCCTTTCAGAGTGAGTGTGCCGTGACGGTGTGAATGGCATCTGCATCTCCTGCATCAGACATGAACGTTGCACAGTGCTGTTCAGGTGACGGTGTGACACAGAAGGACACCCGCACGTGCTTGCCCCCTCGATCCGTGCGCACGGTTCATTAGACGCCTTTTCATGAGTGGCTCGGCTGTACTTCGAAGGTCGT
>JBDTWG010000457.1:0-3025 GCA_040006855.1 Nitrospira sp. | reverse complement strand
GGATGAACCATCCAATGAGCGACATGTATTTACAATGAGTACAGAATTCATGTCCTCTATACGACACGCCCCAAAACGGGAATCGCAGCGGGCCAAGGCCAAACGACGGAGTTGGGTGAGAACAAGGCGGCAGCTCTCGCAGCCTTCCATTTCTGCGAGGACTTCTCCGGGGAGGGCTATGAGGGAGGAGCATCCGGCTAATTGCGAAGATTTAAGATGGCCGATAGGCTGGAAGCGCTCGAATTGTACGTGAAGGCCATGGCGTTTTATGCTGACCGACGGGGATCACTGAGGCCAGCGGAGCACCGCTCCGTCTCACCGTGGAGTTTGTGGACCCCGAATGAGCGGTTGCCTCCGCTCGCTTTTTCAGCCCACTGCATCAAGCGACCTCGCGGGAATATTAGAGATCTCTGCTACACCTACATCAGGCAAGCCGTCGACTAATGGGTCCCGGATTTGGCGTCTTCACAAGTTGTAGACGGCGCGTACGGTCAAAATACGGCGCACGCCTGATCAATTCGGTTCCGGCCACAACGGCGAGAGCGCCCAGCCAGGTATAGACAGTCACGGATTCACTCAGCCACAGATAAGCCAGGCCAATCGTGCAGATCGGAATGAGATTGTGATACGCACCGACGACGGCCGGCGACAGAGATTGCAGCGCCCGGGATCGTAAGAGAAAGACCCCGGCAGTGGCTGTGCCGATAAAGAGCAGCAGCCCGACTACGACGGCCGAGACGCTGGCGTGCGGTGCTGTGCCTCGAGCGGCCTCGCTCGATAGGATGACGAGCGACGCTGTCCCGAACATCGTCGTATTGGCCGTCCACACCCCAACTCGTTTAATAGTACTCGGGCTCAGGACGAGGTAGCAGGACATCATTAGGGTAAATAGTAAGATCAGCGCATCCCCGACTCCCCACCCCGTTTTCTGCAGGGAGGGACCGACCATCACCGAGAGAAGACAGCCGGTCCACGACACGATAAGCCCGACTACCGTGACGAAGTTGGCCTGGTCTTTTCCGCGGGCGATGCTGATGAGGGTGGTAAACGTTGGGAGCAAGCTGTAGATGATCGCAAAGTGCGTGACGCTCGTATACACCAGACCCCAAGCTCCGATCGGGTACGCGCCCACCCCCAGCAAGCCCAACAGGGTGAGTTTCCCAAAATGACGTGCCGTCAGGGCCTGAAGACCTTGGAAATCGAACCACATCGTCATCCCTGCCAGAAAGATGAACCCAATGACGGTCCGGCTGGACGCCAGTTCAAGAAAATCGATGGCGCTATGCTGGAGCGTATATTTGATTGCAGGTGTGATGGCACTGACGAGCACGATTACGCCGAGCAGACAGAGAATCGGGATCAATTGACTCCCCGGGTGCGTATCGGCTTGAGGGCTGGGTCGCTCAGGCTGATGGAGCGCAACTATCGTCCCCTCCATATTGAGGGTAATGACGTCCTGAATGAACCGCGAGAGCCGCTCCCGGTGTTCCGCCGAAATGTCGACGATGCGCGCCCCGATGGTGGACGCACGGACATATGTCACCGCGATGCGGCATTCGATCTCCACGTTGGTATCCAGCGCACACGTCAAGCGAATAACCTCGCCCACCATCAGCGTCAGGCCATTTGTCTGGAGCTGAAACCCCTCTTCAGTAAAATCCGATACTCGGCATTCTCTCGCGTGCCCCTGACGCATAAGCAAGCCGATGCGTTCGATGGCGATCCGATAGTCATGACGTTGTGAATGCACAGTATGGTTCCAAGGTGGATGAACACGGCATCGGCGTAGCCGATGTCGACTGCATGGGTCCGGCTGTGGAGAAGAGGGATACGAGGGGGGAGTTCCGCCCTGACGCCCGTCCGTCCGCAGTGGCGGTCTGCGTTACTCGATCAAGACTATCACGGAAGGAATAGGCGTCAAGGTTCCTTCATAATCGCGCAGGGGCGAATCGAATTGTCGAATTTCGTCCCCTTGACTTTGTGAAGGCCGAAATTATTTTTACTTCGTTGCTGATGCTAGACCGGATGGTTGGGGACGAGCCCATATCTGGAAGAGCCACGGCGGCAAACGATGCCCCGCTTGTCCTTCGGCCTGCGCTCACCCCACCACTCACATCAACTATCAACTAACCTCTCGGTCGAGAGGAGGAGGAGCGTTATGACCAATTATCAAATCGCATTGATGAACCCTCTCGGACAGAATGCCTTCGATCGTACGATTGATCGATTATTTCAAGACGCCGTGAGCGCCTCGGAAGCCCAGGGTTCTCCCTGGACGCCGGCAAGCAATGCCTGGGAGGATGAGCAAGGCTTTTATGTGCAGCTGGCGCTGCCCGGGTGGGAGTCCCAGGACGTCACGCTGGAGGTGATGAATCAGGTGCTCTCCATAAAGGGGGAGCACAAACAGGCATCTCCATCGGGACAGACGGTCCATCTGCAAGAGATCCCCGACGGAAGGTTCATGCGTGTCTTCAAGTTGCCGGCTTTCGTAGACTCTCAACAGGCGTCGGCCGTACAAACGAACGGGCTGTTGACAGTCACGTTCCCCAAGCGGGAAGAGGCGAAAAGTCGGCGCATTCCGATTGAGGGACAGTAACACGTCGGGCTCTGCTGCTTTGCCGCGAAGCTGCGGCAAAGGGCCCATAGTAGAAACAGCTCAGAGTCGTACTTCCTGAGTGCGGTTGTTCTAGGTGGCCTCTCCGACCTTGGGCTCGGGCAGGCCGCCTTTCCTTGGGCATGCCCTTCTCGTCCCCATGCATACAGAGAAGAAGGAACGAGCAGGAGGACCAGAACGAGAGTCAGGTGAGTGTGGGTAATGCGTGTCACGATCGAAATGCTTTGTATAAGTTCGCGGTGGAAAATAAAAGCCTGCTCTCCAATGTTCTGAAATACATTGATGCTAAAAGAATCCAGTCCTGTCGCGAGCCACATTTCCGACAAAGTCGGCATGCGCTAGGATAGAATCCAGCAGGAACGCATTCGTCCGAAGGCTAGCAAGAAGCAGGAGAAGTTTCCTCGGACCGAC
>JBDTWG010000456.1:0-3027 GCA_040006855.1 Nitrospira sp. | reverse complement strand
TAATCGATCGAAAATCTCTAGCATCGGTGCCTGAGGACATGTGTGAGGGCATTGGTCTCCGCCACATCCCCTGCTGGAGGTAAGGTCGCGTGCCCATTGACGTCATCGGTCGCATCGGGCGAAAGGCACGTATCCGCGCGCGCTTCATACTATGAAGCAAGGGCTTCGTTAAACGAGTCCGCAAACAGAGTAGGGGAATAGCCTTGCCGCATCATGTGTTCAACAAATCCGTCAAGGAGGGAGATATTCTCCGGTGTCATGCCCTGCATATTCCATTTGGACATATTGCGCGGGAAGGATTGCCGATGGGCATGCACAAATTCGTGGGGGTGGCAATAGAACACCAGCCGCGAAGCATGCTTGGAGATCCGACGGATCATCCACTTCATCACCGGCAGGCCGAGTACGCGGAGCGTTGCCATGTTGATGGGAAATAGGAACGCCGAGGGAGCCAGTTCAATGATCGAGCTGTGTCCCGGCAGGCCGAGGTGGCTTGATGAGAGGCGATAGGGTTCGCTCGAGGCACGAAAGTATTTCAGGTAATGCACCCGGCCAAAGCCGCAATCAAATCGTCTCACAGGAACAGATGAATCGTAGTGGTATCCCTCGTCTTCGAGCGCGCGCAAGGTCGTTTCGCCGATCCACAAGCTCGGTGCGCGGAAGACGACGGGGCGAACCCCTGAGGCTTTCTCCACGGCCTCCGTGGCCAGCCTGACCCATTCTCGCTGCTGGTCATAACTGGCTGACCTAAAATCTTCGTCTTTCTCGAGGCTACCGTGTTCCCACCCATGAGTGCCGAGTTCGTGCCCTCGCTGCCGACAATCTCTGATCAGATCCGGATAGGTTACCGCAAACCGTCCGGCAACAAAAATCGTGGCCTTGAGCTTCCGTCGGTCACAGAAATCCAGCAAATCTTTCAGTCCGACCTCGGAACCAGGGACCCAGTCCACATCGATGGTGAAGTGCCATGGCATGTGAGTATGTGGGCGCATGCGATGTCGATGTTGAGATCAATCCTGAGGCTCAGAGAGAATGTGGGACGAAGCCCGGTGACGACACGATCCTGAAGCTATCCGGCTGCGCATGCTGGAATGATGCAGGTTGTTGGAAGCGAACACGGGTCGGGGACTCCGTTTGTCTCACGTCAATGGTTTTTTCCTGACCCAGAACGCCCTCGATCTCCAGTAATAACTCGCTTCGGCACATCTCCCCTTGAAGGTACAGAATCTGAGTGTGGGAAGGCAGCTGCTCCTTGAGGATATCGCGGACCGTCTCGAAGTGTTCCGGGTGTCGAATATAAATCTTGAAGAGGGCCTGCCCATCCCACTGTCCGCGAGTGACTCCGTGGCGCTGCTCAGTCTGTGTGATCAGTGTATTCAGGTTGTGGAGTATTTCCAGGGTCTGTTGATACGGCTCGCCGATGTGCACACTCGCATGGCCGACCACGCTCGCCGTGCCGGCGATGAGCAGGTGGGACCCGGAGATGGATGGCCGAAGGGTGGCTCTCGCGAATGACGGGCTACGAGGACCATAGACACGAGGATACTCGTACGCGCTCACCTGCCGAGGATTCTCGACGTGCGTTCCAGGCTGTCTCGCCGCCAGGAAATGGATGTTCAGCGGGCCAGACATCGTCCCAACGGCAGTCCCTGCAGGCAGGGTTCGAGGGAAGTCTGAAAGGCACTCTGCGAACGCCTGGTGTCGGCCGGCGCAAAAGCGCTGGTACCGTTCCAGCCCGCCAGATTCACGGTTGATGTGGGGGAAGTAATTCCACATCCGTAACAGGTGAGGGTAGCCCAGGGCACGAGCCTGGATGAGCAGGCGTCGGTAGGCGCGGTAAGTCAGGATATCCAGCCGCGTGCCAGGGCGTTCTTCCACTTGCAACGCGCCAAAGAGCACCTCATCGTTCATGGCGCAGTGGATTCCCTCGGCCTGATGATAGGTGACCGGCAGGGTGCTCGTCCATACCTCGGCCAATGGAAGCCCGGTGAATTGCGGCAGATCGAGGCAGACAACCGGACAGGCACCTAAGCTACTGGGCTCCTCGGAACTCCGGTCATGACGGACGATACCCAGGAAGTTGGGTGACGAGGCCTTCAGAAGTGATTCGAGCCATGCAGCCTCCACGTATCCCATGCGGAGAGCATGGATATCGGAGATTGGGTTACGTTGAGCGAACCTCACCGGGGACCAGGCCCCTGGATCCACGACCCACCGGTTTGACTTAGCTTGGCTCACGCCGCCGATCTCCATTTGTGGTTACAGTTGTAACCAAGCTACCGAACTCGCCGTGTCACTTTTGACTGTGGTCACAACTCAGCAGGCATTCCGCTGCCTTTATCTCGGCACGCCACCCTTGCCGCTTCTCCAGAGGGGTCTGTGAAACCGGGCCAGCTTACTATACCCCTGTGCTAGGGGAGAATCGCATCTCCCGCGACGTTCGTGGAAATCGGGGTAAAAATGAACCCCAAGACTGGGATGAGATACCACATTGTGTTCTCATCGGACTGTACGATTCGCACCTTCGTTGCACCGACTTTTTTGGCCTCGTCGGCGAATTTCTGGACCGTAGCGTGCAGTGAGGCGTCTCCCCAAAGCGGTTTGGTCATGAAGAGATGGATCGCGTAGTTCCTCGTGTTGATGTGCGTCAGCTTGTCACCGTCCATCCCTTTTATGCCGCGCAAATCAGTAGCTGTACTGGATATTGAGCAGCCAGCGGCAACTACTATTAATAACGCGAGCATCGTCATAGCGGAATATCTCATGGTTTCCTCCTTTGGACACACGCCCATTCGTGTGTAAATTTCCGGGTAAATCTATCTGACTAGACAGACCGCAATCTGTGCAGAATTGCTCATATTGGAAGAACTCATCCGACGGACAGCTTCACGCTCGCCCGGCTCGAAATCAACGATGATGGTTATTCAGCAAACTTAGTCGTCGGCCCTGCTGGCCGTCTTGTCTAGTCTCTATCCAAGCTGCTCTACAGAGGAGCTTGAGATATTCGACAAGATCGCCAGTTTGTTT
>JBDTWG010000455.1:0-3042 GCA_040006855.1 Nitrospira sp. | reverse complement strand
TACTGCACGGCGCGATGAGAATTCTCCGACTCGTCCACGGCCACAAGAATTCGCATGTCGACCTCCCTGACACGGTGCAACCAGCACCAGCAGCACAGCGCCACCTGCTCCGAACGACGGCGCGCACGTCCACACTATTCCTCATGCAACACGCGTAACTCAGGCACGAACCAAGGTGATGTGCACGTCCCGTTCACGCGGACCATCTAGTTCCACCAACATCACCGATTGCCATGTTCCAAGCACGAGTTTGCCGGCTGTCACGGGAATGGTCAGCGAAGGTCCCAGAATCGAAGAAGCCATGTGCGACCAGGCATGGGACGGATCGTGCGCATGACGAAACTGAATGCGGGGAATCATCTGCTCCACGATCTGGAGAAAGTCCACCTCGGTTCCTTCCCCGATTTCTCCGGTCGTAACAGCAGCGGTCGTGTGGGTGACAAAGACGGAGCACAGCCCCTCCTTTAGATTCGCTTGTCGAATGACAGCCTGAACCTGTTCGGTCAGATCCAGGATCTGCTTCAGCTCTGTGGTACTGAGGCGCACCACGTGACTCATGCACCCTCTTTTCGAATCATCTACATGCCTGTGCGCGCTGCGTCCACGCTCCAGATCCCGGATCCCTGGGCAGAAATATACAGGAACACGAAACAAAAGAGGACTGCGAGTTCACCCATATTCTGGATCGGTAATAGTGCCTGCGGGCCATGGACCATCCAATAGGCGAACGCCATCAGCCCACTGCAGAGAAAGGCCGCCCATCTGGTGAAGAGCCCTATCATCACCAGTAATCCACCGACCAGTTCAATCGGTCCGGCAATGGCAATCACAAAGGGCGGGAGCTGCATCGGAGGTGGCATTGGGATGTTGAACAATTTTTGTGCGCCATGCCAGAGCAGCAAAAATCCCGTCACCATGCGCATGAGGGCATACGTCTGCGACGAATAGTTCTGCATAAACGTCGGCATGGTGGATCCTCCGATTGGCGGTAAGTTGCTCTAGGGCATGATCTGGTGGTTTCCAGGGTATCACCGGCACAAACACCGTCAACCAGGGAATTCCCTAGCCGCCGACACATACATCCGTTCGTCTACAGACCCTGGATTGAATGTATTTTCATCCGACTGAGGAGACAGGCTTGAAATAAGCCCAGAAAATACGGAGGCTATCCGCCTCCACCGTTTTATAATCACGAATCGCCCGGACGACCCTCCCCTGGCTCGCGGTGACAGATTTCCAGGTGATTGCCGCTGGGATCCTCGAAGAAAACCGCGTAGTAGCCCGGCTCCTCGTACAGCGGTCCTTCAACATTGCGTGCGCCGGCTAGGACTGCGACCGCAGCCAGCCGATCGACCTCAGCATGGCTGTCGGCCCAAAAGGCAATTCGGCATTCGTTGGCCACATGTCGTGGCGACTCCATCAGGCCGAAAAACTCCGCCATGCCATCAGTGCCGGCCGATTCATACTGGAGCCACCCCTCAATCTTGGCCTCACGCGTGAAACCGAGCGCCGGCAGAAGCACGTCATAAAACGGCTTGGCCTCGTCGAGGCTACGTACTCGGAGATCGATGTGATCGAAAAAGCGTCGCATGGAGAATACTCCGACCAGTTAGCTGTAGCTTAAGAGGTTCATGAATCTGAGGCAAGCGCGGGGTAGAAAGCGCAAATTCGTGGCCTGTGGCGACAAGGGCCACGAGTCGATACCCAGTTCAGCCACAGGTCTGGACTCCGGTTCCACATATGGAATACCCAGAATCTAGGCGCAAGGCTGGTATCCTAGGCAGACTCCTAGCTGGTATCGAACCACAGCCTCACTTTAGTATACGAAAGAAACCGGGCCGTCACTATCGGACTGGAACGCAGGCACAGCGCCCTCCGAAATCTTGATAGCAGCACGCTTGAAAGCCTGAGCTAGCCTGATTACATCCCTGTCATACTCCACATGTACGTTGCAGCTTGCGGTCGCGATGTGCGGACTTATGCCTGCAGAAGCGGGTCTCGGCGACGTATTGCTGGCCGTCGCCCCTCTTAACCATGTGGCAATATCGAGGCGAGGAGAACAGCTTGAACTATTTCTTGTGTCGGATAATGGCCCTCTGCCTGTTGCTGACGACCTCCGCCTGCACGCAAGCGGCGTTCACGGTTATCAATCTACCCTCGCGTTTTGACAAGATGGATGTTGTGCGCGACGTGACCTATGGACCTGAGTCTTCGCAAAGACTTGATATCTATATTCCCGCGGATGCAGGGGACAAGCATTTGGATGTCATCGTATTTTTCTACGGTGGGCGTTGGACCTATGGGGCAAAGAGCGATTATCGATTTGTCGGCGCGGCGTTCACGGGCGAGAATTTTATTGTTGTGGTCCCCGACCACCGAAAGTATCCGCACGTGCGCTTCCCAGTTTTTATCGAGGACGGAGCGAAGGCGCTTGCTTGGGTGTATGACCACATCACCGCATACCATGGGAATCCAGCACGAATCCATCTTGCGGGACACTCTTCCGGAGCCCATATCGGCGCGTTACTCGCTGCCGATCCCCGCTATCTGGCGAGCGAAGGAAAAACTCGATCACTCGTGATTCATGATTTTGCCGGTCTTGCGGGTCCTTATGCATTCACCCCGGATGAGCCCGATCTGAAAGATATGTTCGGCCCCCCGACGGATTATCCCAACATGCAAGTCACGACATTCATCGACGGCCACCAACCACCCATGCTGCTGCTGTACGGCGATGCAGACAAGACGGTGAAATACTCGAACGTTGTAAAGCTTGAGGAACGGATCAAGGAAAAGGGCGGCCTGGTGCAATCCCACGCCTACCATAATGTCGGACATATAGGCCTTGCCGCAGCCCTGACATGGTTTAACCTACGCGGGACTCCCGTAGTTGGGGACATGGTCGAGTTTTTTAATGTGCAGACCCAGGTAGCAGCGGAGTGCACTGTCGCGACGTGTTCAGAGGAAGCGGGAGACGGAAAGCTCCGGGAACCATAGCAGCCGCACGTCTATGAAGCCTTCAGCTTCTGCACGAAGTGACTC